>UQEF01000033.1 GCA_900540045.1 uncultured Eubacteriales bacterium
ATCCAGCGCGCCGTCACCCAGCACCGTCTGCCCGGTGATATCCGCACGGCTTTCCCACAGCAGCCAGAGGCCCAGCGCAATGGCCACGGCCGCCAGCGCCGCGGCCGCCGTCACAATCACGCGCTTTCCGTTCATCTTGCAACCTCCTCTGCTTTGGTGCATCGCGCCGTTATCAAGGTAAGCCCTGCAGGTGAACGGCGCATGAACAAGCGCTGAAGGCTTGCCGAAAAGCGGAATCAGCCCTCTTCCGACTCCTCAAAGGGCAGGGCGATACGGTTGTTGTCAGCCTCCCAGAGCCTGTCCAGGCGGTAAAACTCGCGCTCTTCCGTATGAAAGATGTGCACAAGCACCGTGCCGTAATCCAGCACCACCCACCGGCCCTCCTGCTGGCCTTCCTTGCGAAGCGGATAAACCCCACCTTCGCTCAGGCGGTCCTCCACCTCATCAGCCAGGGTCTTGACCTGCAGGGCACTGCGGCCGCTGGCGATCACCATACAGTCGGTGATCACCGTCATGCCGGACACATCCAGCGCCACAATATCCTGCGCCTTTTTGTCATAAAGGGTCGTGACAATCTTCTGGATCATTTCGTTCATTCGTTTCGCTCCTTTTATTCTTTGATCGGCTGGGCTGGCTCCTGCCGGTTGGAGGCAAGCCTCTCCAGCCAGTCGGCCACGCGCTGTGTTGTCGGATGGGGCGTGGTTTTCTGTGTGCGCACATAGGCCAGCGTGCTTTCCAGCGAATAGCGCATGGCGGCCACCAGGTCGCTTTGGGCCAGCTCGCGCACCTTTTCCAGGGCCGGATAGCTGCGGCGCGACGGCTCGATCTTGTCGGCCAGGTAGACGATCATATCCAGAGGAAGCATGCCCACTTTTCCGGTGGTATGACAGCGAATGGCGGAGAGCACATTGGGATCGCGCACGCCGAACTCCCGCTCAGCCACCACGGCGCCCACCGGGCCATGAAGCAGGTTTTCGCTCTGGAGGGTTTCCCTGTCCAACAGCAGGCGGCTTTCCCTGGCGATTCGCTGCTGCTGGGCAAGCGGCAGGCACTTGGCGCAGTCGTGCATCAGCCCGGCCATCGCGGCCTGATCCTCGCTCACGCCGTGGCGGCGCGCAAGGTCTCTTGCCGTGGAGGCCACCAGCAGGGAATGCAAAAGACGCTTGTCCGTAAGCAGCTGCCGCAAACGCGGATAACATGCCGCCGCTCCCTGCGGGCTTTCCCGGCACCCATACAGCCCCATGATGCGGATATATTCCAGCACCTGAGGCCTGACGCCGCCTGGCGTTTCACCCCGCTCCAGCGCCTCGCGGATGGCCGTGGCTGATTCAGCGTCCGGCGGCAGGGACAGAAACGAAAATTTCGCCCCGCGCTCCTCCAGCTCCCGCACCTGAGGGTTTTGCGCCAATTCTCCGGTTTCCCGGCTGCACACCAGAAAGCGGCACAGGGTAAATACCTTATCGGGCCTGCGCCAGTTGGGCAGGTCAAAAAGCGTGTCCTCCCCGATGAGGTAATACAGTTCCGCGCCCGGCATCTGCTTTTGCAGCCGGGTGAGGGTGTCCACGGTATAGGTTACGCCCTCGCGGTCGATCTCCATGCGCGAGACGGAGAATCCCTGCATGCCGCTCACCGCAAGGCGGGTCATTTCAAACCTGTATTCCGCATCCGCCAGTCCTTCATGCTTGTGCGGCGGATTGCCCGCCGGCAGAAAAATCACACGGTCCAGCTTATGCTCCCGCTTTGCGCAGGCGGCGATTTCCATATGCCTGTCATGGATGGGGTTAAAACTCCCGCCCATGATGCCGATGCGCTCCTTTGGCACGGCTGCGCCTCCCTTCAGGGGGGTTTCCCCTACCCGCTCATTATACAGGAAAAACGCACCGCTGACCATACCAAAATCCCGCCCGTCAAAAGGCGGCGGGCACAGACCTGCCCACCGCCTTCGTTTCCGAATTCCGGCGCGTTTACATCACGCCTTTTTGAAGGATGACGCATCCGAAGGGTTTGGTTTCGCTGGTGCAGACGGTCACATAGGCCCGTCCCGCCTTTTCATAAAACCTGGTACGTTCGATTTCGCCCACGCAGCCGGCATCGTAGCCGTTTTTGGCCACGACCTCCTTCACGCCGTCCCACACCGGCGAGCTCTCCACCGTCATGCCGGAATCGGCGTCCGGAATCATGTACTGGATGGGATACTTTTCAAAATCCACATCCAGCGGAACCAGCTTGAGGATGGCATCCAGCATCTGCGCTACACCGCAGCCCTTGGCCTGGATGCTCACCGCGTTGGGAGCCTTGGTAATCGGCGGATAGAAATGATCCACAATGGCGATCAGATCGCCATGCCCGGTATCCGCCAGCGCCTTGAGAAGATCGGAACCGATGATGTCAGGGATGCCTCGCAACATAGAATCCATGCCTCCTTGCATTGTATGGATGGAAAACCGCCTGCGGTTGTTTTGGGGAATTGCGCCACTGGTCTGCTTTACTCCTTGGCCTTAAGCAGCTTGATAATCCGGCTGGTGCCCAGGCGGCTGGCGCCAAGCGCCACGAAGCGCTCCGCATCCTCCAGCGTGGAAATGCCGCCCGCGGCCTTGATCTTTACGCCCGGCCCCACATGCTTGGCAAAAAGCTCGATATCGGCAAACGTCGCGCCTGCGGTAGAAAAGCCGGTGGATGTTTTGATGAAATCCGCGCCGGTGTCGGTAACCACCTTGCACATGGCGATTTTTTCCTCGTCGGTCAGCAGGCAGGTTTCAATGATCACCTTGAGCACCTTGTCGCCCACAGCTGCTTTCAGGCGGCGGATTTCGTCGGCCACATACGAAAGGTCACCGGCCTTGAGCATGCCGATATTGATGACCATATCGATCTCCTCCGCGCCGTTTGCGAGGGCCTCGCGGGTTTCAAACTCCTTGGAAGCCGGCGTCGTGTTGCCGTTGGGAAATCCCACCACGGTACAAATGGTCATCTTGCCCTGCACGTATTGATGCGCCTGCGCCACGTAACAGGGCGGAATGCATACCGACGCGGTGCCATAGGCGATGGCCTCGTCACACAGATTTTGAATCTCCGGCCAGGTCGCGGTCTGCTTGAGCAGCGTATGGTCCACCATGGAGCACAATTCTTTTGCGTTCATCGATATATCCTCCTCTATTCAGCCCGGCGGCGTTGT
Source organism: uncultured Eubacteriales bacterium (assembly GCA_900540045.1). Taxonomy (GTDB): domain Bacteria; phylum Bacillota; class Clostridia; order Christensenellales; family Aristaeellaceae; genus Limiplasma; species Limiplasma merdipullorum. The sequence goes on from UQEF01000033.1 coordinate 3,176, forward strand.
CCGGGTGCCTGCCCCGCGCACGCCGGAACCGCTCTGTGCAGTTTTGTCGCGGTTCGGTCTCCTCTGGTATAAGTATACAAAAGCAGCGGGAGCCCGTCAATACAAAAGTTGCATATCCTCCACGGCTGTTCTCATCCATTTTGCATTTATAAGTCTGTCTTTCATCGTGCTGTTAAGACGGGAAAAAAAGGGAATACTTTCCCCGGAGGGAACGCATTCAGGGCTTGCGAGGAGGGACGCATATGCAAAAGTACAAGCCCAAAACGCCACTGGCAAACGTATCGGACCGGGTGCTGCGGGTGATGATTACCTGCGGGCTGGGGATCGGGTGGTTTGTGTACCTGTGGGGCATGCGCCTGACCGCCCTGACGGCGGGCGTCGCGTTCGGGGGACTGCTGTGGCTGTGCGCCCGGCAATTCGGGAAAAAAAGCATGATGCGGCGTGAAAAGCAGATGCGCCGCATCATCGGCGGCGAGCTGGCGCTGGGGCGGCTTTTGCTGATGCCGCCGCGGCACGCGGCGTTTCAGGCGGCGCTGTGGGTTTCACCGCGTGTGCCGGTGCGCATGCAGCGTGCGCTGGACTGGGGGGTGACCGGCACGCTGGAGGACAAGCCGGTGCTGGTGCGTCTGATCGCCCAGCACGAAAGCATACCGGTTACGGTGCAGCAGGTGGTGGAAGCGGCGCGGGAGATGCGCGCCCTGGACGCGCAAAGCCTGATTCTGTGCCTCACTGCCCCGGCCACGCGCGAAGCGCTGACCTATGCCGCCGGGTTCGACCCGCCCATCCGTGTGATCAGCCGGCAGGAGATGATCGACCTGGCGGGCCTGTGCAGTCCCGCGACCGATGAGGATCTGAGCCGGCTCGGGCGCAGAAAAAAAGCCCGCTCCCGTCCGAAGGACTGGGCGGACCTCATTCTCGCGCCCTCGCGTGCGAGGCGTTACTTCTGGTACGGCATGGGCATGAGCGCGCTGGCGCTGCTGACGGGACAGCGTTTCTATCCCATCCCGGCGGCGGTGTGCCTTATGCTGTTTGCCGCCTGCAAGCTGCGCTCTCTATTGGCGGCCCAGCATGGATAGCGTACCTTATTCCCGGGCGCACGCGTTGGCCAAAGCGATCCACGTCTCTACGGCCAGAGCCTCGCCGCGCACGGTTTCCGGCAGTCCCAAGGCGCTCAGTGCGGCGCGCACGGCTTCGCCCTCCACCACGCCCTTGAGCGCGTTGATGAGCGTTTTGCGGCGCATGCCAAAACCCGCTTTCACCATTCGCCACAAAAGCGCCTCGTCCGCCACGGGCGCAGGGGGCTGCGCGCGCATATCCATGCGCACAAAGGCGCTGTCCACCTTCGGCGGCGGCGTGAAGCATTCCGCAGGCACCACCTGTACCAGCTGCGGAATGGTCCGGTACTGGCATCGCACGCTGGTCAGGCTGTAGGCGGGCGTGGAAGGCGCGGCCAGCAGCTTGTCCGCTACCTCCTTTTGCACCATGACGGAAATCTGCCGGATGGGCAGGCCGCCGTCCCAAAGCAGCTCCAGAATGGGGGTGGTGATGTTGTAGGGAATGTTGGCGATCACGAAGAACCCTTCCCCCAGCGGCCGGCAGACCTCGGCAAGGTCCAGCCTGCGCACATCTCCCTCGGTGATGCTCAGGTTGTCAAAGGCGTCGGTGGCCGCGCGCAGGAAGGGCAGCACGTCGCGGTCCACCTCCACGGCCGCCACGCGTCCCGCCGCCTCGCACAGGCACCGGGTCAGCGTGCCTGCGCCGGGGCCGATTTCCAGCACCCCATCCATTGGCCCCACGCCCGTGGCCTCCACCAATGAGCGCAGGAGCGCCTCATCATAGAGGAAATGCTGGCCCAGATCATGCTTGTAGGTTACGCCCTCCGCCGCGCGGCGGCGCGCCTGCTGATAGGATCTCTTCACGGTTTTTCCCCTTCGTCGATCTGCACAAGGTCGCGGCCAAAGGCCTCGATCAGCGTGCGCTGCGCCTCGTCCCGCACGGTCTCCATGCGCTTTTCCGCCGCGTTCTGCTCCAATACCGCCTCAAAGGTAAGCGGCGTGCCCGCTGCGTCGCTCAGCGCCTTGGCGATCCGGTCCCGCCGTGCCTGCTGATTGAGGCGCACGTAGCTGAACTCCTTCTTGCTGGCGGGAATGAGCACCTGATAGACCGTGCCCTTGGCTCCGATGAAGCGCTCCTTGCGAAGCAGGCCGTAGAGCGGCGGCTCGTTCTTGGCCAGGTCCTGCAGGGCCTTGTCCCAGATGGCCTTCGCGTCTCCCGAAACGGGGGCGGCCTTGGGGGCCGGAGCGGCCTTGGCAGCGGGCTTCGCCGCGGGGGCTTCGGCCTTTGCGGGCGCATCGCCGCCGGGCGCAGGCGTGGCAGCCGGGGCCGCAGCCGCCGGGACCAGCTTTCCGCTCTGCAGATCGCCTTCCAGCCGTGCCAGTCTGGCCTCCAACTCCGCAACGCGTTCCGCGAGCGCCGCAGCGTCCTCGCCGGACGCCGGCTCACAGGCATGCAGCGCGGCGCTCTCCAGTCCGATGCGTGGGGTGGAGGCGAAGCGCAGATCTCCTTCTGCGCGCATGAACAAATCCAGCATGCGCAAAAGCCGCCCCTGCGACACGCCCTCCGCCTGCGCGCGATAGCGCGCCTCGTCCTCCTCGGTCACATCCAGAATGGAGGCGGCGTCCCGGCTCACGGCCTTGACGGTGAGCAGCGCGCGGCAGTGTGCGCTCAGCTCGCGCAAAAATGCCTGCGGCTCGCGCCCGGAGCGCATGAGCTCGTCCACCTTCTGCATCACACCGCCCTCGTCCCGGGCGGAAAGGAGGTCGAAAAAGCCGAAAAGGAATTCCCGATCGCTGGCGCCCAGCAGATCACGCGTGAGCGCGGCGGTGATTTTCCCGTCCTCCGCACCCGCCACGCACATGTCCAGGATGCTGAAAGCGTCGCGCATGGCGCCCTCGGCAGCGCGCGCCACCATGCGCAGGGCCTCCTCCTCCGCCGTCATGCCCAGATCGTCCAGCGCCTCGCGCATGCGGCCGACCATCAGTGAGGAGGGAATGCGGCCAAAATCATAGCGCTGCACGCGGGACAGGATGGTGGCGGGCAGCTTCTGCGGCTCGGTGGTGGCCAGGATGAACACCACATGCGCGGGCGGTTCCTCCAGCGTCTTGAGCAGCGCGTTAAAGGCCGCGGTGGAGAGCATGTGCACCTCGTCGATGATATACACCTTGTAACGGCCCAGCTGGGCGGGGTAGCGCACCTGCTCCAGCAGCTCGCGGATGTTATCGACGCTGTTGTTGCTGGCTGCGTCCAGTTCCAGCACATCCATGGTGGTTTCACTTATGATGGCCCGGCAGGTCTCGCACTGACCGCAGGGGTCGCCGTGGCTGGGATTGAGGCAGTTGATGGCGCGGCTCATGAGCTTTGCCATGGTGGTTTTGCCCGTGCCCCGGCACCCGCAGAACAGATAGGCGTGCGCGATGCGCCCGTCCTCGATCTGCCGCCGGAGGGTTTTGACCGTCGCCGTCTGACCCAGCACCTGCTCAAAGGTCTGAGGCCGCCATTTGCGGTACAATGCCTGATATGCCATACGACACCTTCCCTGAAAATTAAGGTTGCTCCTGTTTCATCTCACCTATCATAGCGTTTTCGCACGGTCAGGTCAAGAAAAAAGCAGGAGTCCGGGCGGCCAATACCGTATATTACATCAGGATTCCATTGTATACCAAGGATGAAAGGAGCCGGCGGCATGACCATCCGTGAGCGTCAGGAGCGGGACGAAGAGGCCCGCCTGTCCCCTTACGCTGCACTGTCCTCCCGAAGCGCCGGGCGGGCCCACCCCATTTCCACCTGCGACCTGCGCACCTGCTACCAGCGCGACCGCGACCGCATCATTCACTGCAAGAGCTTTCGCCGGCTGAAATACAAGACGCAGGTGTTTCTCACTCCCATGGGCGACCATTACCGCACCCGCCTGACCCATACGCTGGAGGTATCCCAGGTGGCCCGCACGCTGGCGCGCAGCCTGCGCCTCAACGAGGACCTGACCGAAGCCGCCGCCCTGGGGCACGATCTGGGGCATACGCCTTTCGGCCATATCGGGGAAAGCACGCTCAACCGCCTGCTGCCCGGCGGCTTCCGCCACAACGAGCAGAGCCTGCGCGTGGCCGAGCGGCTGGAAAACGACGGCGTAGGGCTCAACCTGTGCCGGGAAACGCTGGACGGAATTCTCAACCATTCCGGGCAGAACGAGCCCAAGACGCTGGAGGGCTGGTGCGTGCGCCGCGCCGATCGCATCGCCTACATCAACCACGACATCGACGACGCCATCCGCGGCGGCATCCTCAAGCCCTTCGAGCTGCCGCGCCGGTGCCTCAGCGTGCTGGGCGAGACGCATGGCGAACGCATCGACACCATGATCCGCGATATCGTGACCACGTCGCTGGACCAGCCCTTTGTGAAAATGTCTGAGGAAGTGCGGCAGGCCAGCGAAGAGCTGCGCGCCTTTCTGTTTGAATACGTATACCACGATGACTGGCGGAAAAAGGAAGAGGCCCGCTGCGACTACATCCTCTCCGCCCTCTATGAGCACTATCTGGCGCATCCGGAGCAGCTTCCCGCAGAGTACCTGGAAATCAACTTTACCGAAGGAGCCGAGCGCGCCGTGTGCGACTTCATCGCCTGCATGACGGACCGCTACGCCATCGACCAGTTTTCGGAAATTTTTGTTCCGGGTGCCTTTGGCCGACGGTGATGCGCCAAGGGCAGGAAATGTCGGAAATTGTTGAACGTATGGCAGGAATCTCACCCGTGGCGGCGAATGAATAGGAGTGGGTGAAGCAACGAATGGCCGGAAGGTATCCCCCGCAATGGTTGGACGAGCTCAGGGCGCGCGCCGACATCGTCAAGGTGATCGGCTCGTATGTGACGCTGAAGAAGAACGGGCATAGATATGTTGGTCTGTGCCCGTTTCACAACGAAACGGCGCCCTCCTTTTCCGTGGACGAGCAAAAGCAGGTCTATCACTGCTTCGGCTGCAAGGCCGGCGGCAGCGTGATCCAGTTTGTCATGGACATTGAGCGCCTGTCCTTTCCGGAGGCGGTGGCCTTTCTGGCGGATCAGCTTCACATGCCCCTGCCCGAGATGCAAAACGACCCGGCCTATGAAAAGCGCCGCACGCTCAAGGAGCGCATCTACCTGGCCAACCGCACGGCGGCGCGGATGTACCATCAGCTTCTCTGGCAGCCGGAAAGTTCCGCGATTCTTCATTACCTGCAGCAGCGCGGACTGTCGGACGCGGTGATCCGCCGCTTCGGCATCGGCGCCGCCCCTCCCTCGGCGCAGGTCGGCCACCGGCTGATGGAGGAGGGGTTCGCCGAGGAGGAGCTCGTTCAGGCCGGGCTGATGCTGCGGCGCGAGGGACGCACCTTCGACATGTTCCGAAACCGCGCCATGTTTCCCATCATCGACACCTACGGCAACGTCCTGGGCTTTGGCGGACGCGCCATGGGCGATGCGATGCCCAAGTACCTCAACACCTCCGATACGCCGGCCTTCAACAAGCGCTACACCGTATTTGCGGCCAATCTGCTCAGGAAGGCAAGGGGCCTTACCCGGGTCATTCTGGTGGAGGGGTACATGGACGTGGTGGCCCTGTCCCAATTTGGGGTGGAAGGCGTGGCGGCCACGCTGGGCACGGCGCTGACCCCCGAACAGGCGAGGCTTCTGCATCGCTTTGCGCCGGAGGTGCACATCGCCTACGACGGTGACCGCGCCGGCCAGAAAGCCATTCTGCGAGGGCTGGAAGTGCTGGAAGGCGAAAACGTACCCGTTCGGGTATTGGATTTCCCCGGCGGGCTGGACCCGGATGAGTTTATTCGTCAGGAGGGGCTGGAGGCGTTCCAGGCGCTCAAGCCCATTTCAGCCGTGACCTACCGCATGCGAAGAGAGAAGGAACGGCATGACGTAAGCACCGAGGAAGGCCGCATCGAATACGCCAAGGCCTGCGCAGCCATATTGCGCGGTGTGAAGGAACCGGTCGAGCTGGAAAACCACCTGCGGCATCTCTCGGTGGAAACCGGCTTTTCCAAAGAGGTGCTGATGCAGCAGATAGGAGCCGCTCCGCCGCCAAAGGTTGTTACGGCGGCAAAGCGCGAGGGCTTTCGCCAAAAGGCGCGGGAGGTCTCGCAGGTGGATTGGACCGCCCGCACGCTGCTTGCGGTGCTGGCCACCGGGCGATTGCCAAAAGACAGCGTATCGCCCGAGGAATTTGAGGACCCGCTGCTGCGTTCTTTATGCGAGGGGCTGCTGGCGGGCGAAAGCGCCGCGTCGCTCATGGAACGTCAGACCGACGATCAGGGGCGCGCCGCCGTGGGCGATATTCTCAGCCTCAACACGGACCTGGACGATGACGGCCTGATGCGCATGGCGCAGGATTGCCTGAAAAAAATGCGCAAGCAGCGTCTGGAAAAGGCGCTGGACCTGATTCAGCAACGCCTGCCCGCTTTGGCCGGCGAGGAGCGTGAGCGCGAAACGCAGCGCGCCTTCGCCCTTACGCAACAGCTGCTCGACCTGAAATGATCCCCCGCGCACGATTGAAGGAGTGATGAAGTTGAGTCAGAATCAGTCGCCTGAAGCGATCAAAGTGAAGCTCAACGAATTATACGAGGACGCCAAGAACAAAGGCACCATCACCCGCGACGAGGTCGCCAACCAGCTCATGGAGATGGAGATCGACGCCGATCAGATGAACAAGATCTACGAGACGCTCGAGAGCATGGGCGTGGACGTGGTGGCGGAGTTTGATCCCGTTCCTCCTGAAGAGCTGATCGAGCCGGAACAGATCGATCTGAGCGTGCCCGAGGGGATCAGCATTGACGACCCCGTGCGCATGTACCTCAAGGAGATCGGCAAGGTTCCTCTTTTGACGGCCGAGGAGGAAATCGACATCGCCCAGCGCATGGAAAAGGGCGACGAGGCGGCCAAGCAAAAGCTCACGGAGGCCAATCTGCGCTTGGTGGTGTCCATCGCCAAGCGTTATGTGGGCCGCGGCATGCTGTTTCTGGATCTCATTCAGGAGGGCAATCTGGGCCTGATCAAAGCGGTGGACAAGTTCGATTACCGCAAGGGCTACAAATTCTCTACCTACGCCACCTGGTGGATCCGCCAGGCCATCACGCGTGCCATCGCGGATCAGGCCCGCACCATCCGTATTCCCGTCCATATGGTGGAAACCATCAACAAGCTCATCCGCGTTTCCCGCCAGCTTTTGCAGGAATACGGCCGCGAGCCCACGCCCGACGAAATCGCCAAGGTGATGAACATCAGCGAAAGCAAGGTGCGCGAGATCATCAAGATCGCGCAGGAGCCCGTGTCGCTGGAAACCCCCATCGGCGAGGAGGAGGACAGCCATCTGGGCGACTTCATTCCCGACGACGACGCGCCTGCGCCCGCCGAAGCCGCCAGCTTTACCTTGATGAAAGAGCAGCTATTGGACGTGCTGGATACCCTGACCCCCCGCGAGGAAAAGGTGCTTCGCCTGCGCTTTGGCCTGGACGACGGCCACCAGCGCACGCTGGAGGAGGTAGGCCGCGAGTTTAAGGTAACCCGCGAGCGCATCCGCCAGATCGAGGCCAAGGCGCTGCGCAAGCTGCGCCATCCCAGCCGCTCCAAAAAGCTCAAGGATTACCTTGACTGACGGGACTCATCGCCGCGCGCCCTTGTTGGACGGGCGGCTTTCCGCCGCCATGGCGCTGGCGCAGGGCGCGCAGGTGTTCGCCGATATCGGCGCGGACCATGGGCGCCTGAGCGCGGTGATGCTTTTGTCCGGAGCCCGGAGCGCACTGGTAGCCGACATCAGCGCCGCCGCGCTGGAAAAGGCGCGCAAGCGGCTTCATGCCCTGGGACTGGACAATCGCGCCACCTTTGCCGTGGCCGACGGGCTTGCGGCGCTGGACGCGCTGAAGCAGCCGCCCGATACCGTGTTTGTGCTGGGCATGGGTGGGGAAACCATCGGCGGCATTTTGCGCCGGGGATATACGCGGCTTGGCGGTGCAGCATTGATTCTGGGTGCGCAGACCGATCTGCCCATGGTGCGCCGCACGGTTTGCGAGGTGGGCTACCGCATCCGCAGCGAGGTGATCGCCTCGGCGGGCGGGCGGGATTATGTGCTGATGCGCTGCACCCCTGCGCGTGCAGATGAAGCGGTATACACGGAACGCGAATGTATGCTGGGGCCCGGCCTGTTGCGCGCCCCGTCGTCCGAGTGGCAGCGCGTGCTAAAGCGTCGTGAGCACCTGCTGCAGCAGGAGATCTCGGCCATGGAAAAGGCCGGTCTGGAAAAGGACAGGGAGCGTCTGGCCATGAACAGGCGTGAGCTGGGATATGTGACCGGGCAGCTTCGCCACATGTGAAAGCCCGGAGCGGAAGGGAGCGGTGCGCCGTGAAGGTAAAGGATGTGCTCGGCTGGCTGGATGGTCTGGCGCCTTTTGACGGCGCCGAGGATTTCGACAACGTGGGGCTGCTTCTGGGCGACGAGGAAGCGGCCGTGCGCGGCGTCACGTTCGGGATGGATGTGACCGAGGCGCTGGTGGATGAGGCGCTTGCGCATGGGGACGGGCTGATCGTGACCCATCATCCGTTCATTTTTCACGCCCTCAAGCGCATAAACTATCATGAGCCCCAGGGGCGCGTCCTTTTGAAGCTGACCGCAAACCGCGTGTGCGTGATTGCCGCGCACACCAACTGGGACAAGGCTCCCGGCGGCATCAGCGACAGTCTTGCCCAGGCACTTGGGCTAAGGGATATGTCCGCCCCGGACGAATTTCTGCGGCTGGGCACGCTTTCCGCTCCGCTTTCTCGTGAAGCGCTGGGCGCGCTGATTCGCCGCTCCCTGCACATTGATGCCCGCTGCTATCCGGCCTCGGATGCACCCATTGCGCGCGTGGCCGTGGCAGGGGGCGCCTATGGCGAGGGCTACGCACTGGCCGCGCAGAACGGGGCACAGGCCTTTGTGGTGGGCGAGATTCGGCATCATGAGCTGCTGGACGCTTATGCCCGCGGCCTGACCGTCTATGACGCGGGGCATTTTCCCACCGAACTGCCCGGCGTGATGTCCCTGTATGAACGCTTTCTTGCGGATGCGACCCGCGCCGGCTGGCCGGTCAAGGCGCACCTGCATTTTCAGCCCCCCTACGCGGGCGCGCTTCTGGCCCCCTGAGGGCTTCCCCTACGAACCACAAGGAGGTACGCATGGAACAGACTGAATTGCTGTGGCAGTATCAGCAGGCCGATATGGCCGCCGACGCTTTTGAGACGGAGATCAAGCGCAATCCCAATCGCCTGCAGCTGAAAAAAAACCGTGAATTTCTGGTGGAGCAGCAGAATGCCGTCAAGCGGATGGAGCAGGAAGTAGCCGAAATGCTGGATCGCGTGGATGTGATCAAGGTGGCTATTTCCCGTATGGAGGATCAGCTGTCCGCCCTGCAAAAGCGCATGGAAGCCACCCCGCCCGCCGATCTGAAGCAGGCCCAGGACATGAGCCGCGACGCGCAGAAACTTTTGTCCGATCTCACCGACTATGAGCAGGAAATGAAGCGCATCCAGAAGGACGCGTCCGACCGCGACCGCCTGGAAAAGGAAATCCGCATCAAATACGCCAAGGTCAAGGCCGAATACGACAAGCAGAAGGTAGCCTACGAAGCCGAATACAAGGAGCAAATGCGCCAGCTGGAGGAAAAGCGCGCTCAGGTTCAGGCGAAGGCCAAAGGGATTGATCCCAACCTTCTGGAAAAGTACAACGTGATAAAAAAGCACTGCATTCCCCCGGTGGCCCGGCTTTATGGCGATCAGTGCGGCGGCTGCAATATGAGCCTGCCGCAGGTTACGCTGCGCAAATTCAAAAACGACGCCAAGTACATCGAGTGTGAAAACTGCGGCCGTCTGATTATCCAATAACGTTCGCATGCATTCGGGGCCGCCGGTTCTCCGGCGGCCCCGACGCGCTTTTCTTTATGCAAAAGGAGGGACAGCCATGAACATGGTGGAAATCATCGAAAAAAAGAAGCTGGCCCAGGCGCTGACCCGGGAGGAAATCGAGTGGTTTGTGAGGGGAGCGGCAGATGGCAGCATCCCGGACTATCAGCTGGCCGCCCTGCTGATGGCCATTCGTCTCAACGGCATGAACCGTGAGGAGACGGTGCAGCTCACCCTTGCCATGGCGCATTCGGGCGATCTGTGCGACCTGTCCTCCATCCCCGGCTTTCCGGTGGACAAGCATTCCACCGGCGGCGTGGGTGATACCACCACGCTCATCCTGGCCCCGCTGGTAGCCGCCTGCGGTGTGCCCGTAGCCAAAATGAGCGGGCGCGGACTGGGCCACACCGGCGGCACGCTGGACAAGCTGGAGAGCATTCCCGGCCTTCGCGTGGATTTGAGCGAGGAAGCGTTTCTCAAGCAGGTGCGCGACATCGGCGTGGCAGTGATCGGCCAGACCAAAAATCTGGCCCCGGCAGATAAGACCCTCTACGCCCTGCGGGATGTGACCGCCACCGTGGACAGCCTGCCGCTCATCGCCTCAAGCATCGTCAGCAAAAAGCTGGCCAGCGGCGCGCAGGGTGTGGTGCTGGATGTCAAGACGGGTGCGGGTGCGCTGATGCATACCACGGAGGCCAGCATCGAACTTGCGCAGACCATGGTGCGCATCGGCTGCGACGCGGGACGGCGCATGATGGCGCTGGTCACCGACATGGGCGAGCCGCTGGGCAGTCATGTGGGCAATGCACTGGAGGTCAAGGAGGCCATAGACGCGCTTTCAGGCCGTGTGCAGGGGCCGCTTCTGGAGGTGTCGCTGGAGCTGGGCGCGCGCATGCTGCTGCTGGCGGACGCGGCCGCAAGCGTGGCGGATGCCAAGCAAAAGCTCATGGACGCGCTGGAGAGCGGCCGGGGTTTGGAGCGCCTGCGCGCCATGATCACAGCGCAGGGCGGCGACCCTGCCTGCTGCGACGACGTGACCCGGCTGCCGCAGGCTCCTGTGGTGCAGGATGTGCCCGCCGCTTCCTCCGGCTATGTTCACTGCATGGATACCGTAGCGCTGGGCAACGCGGCGCAGGCGATGGGGGCAGGCCGCCGGGTCAAGACGGATGTGATCGACCCCAGCGTAGGTTTTGTGCTTCACCGGCGTATCGGCCAGCGGGTGGAAGCGGGAGAGGCGATCGCTACCGTCTATGCACGCGATGAAGCCAGCGCACGGGAGGCATCCGCAGCCATCCGCCGCTGTATCGTTCTGGGTGCGGAGAAAGTCCCCCCCTGCAAGCTGATTCATGCCATCGTGACCAGCGACGAAGTGGAGCGCCTGTAAGAGGCGGCAAATAAAGGTTGAGTCCATCCCGGTTTGGGCGTATAATGGGCGTGTCCCCACTTCGGGGGCACGCCTCTTTTGGCCGCGCGGGCGGCCGGAACGACATAAGGAGGGATCCCATGTCCTTTTCCGTCAACGATCCGTTTCTCTATCTTCTTTCCGCTATCATCGTGGTATTCGTCGTAGCGCAGTCGGCCTTTTTCCTGGTTAAGGCCAACCGCCGCGCGCAGCAGATGGGCATCGCCCCGGCCACCGTGCGCAAAACCATCCTCTCCAGCGCGCTGTTTTCCATTGCGCCGGCCATTTCCATTCTGGTGGGCGTCATCACGCTGAGCAATTTCATCGGCCTGCCGTTCCCGTGGCTGAGGCTGAGCGTGCTGGGCGCGGTCACCTATGAGCTGCCTGCCGCTACCATCGCAGCGGGCACCATGGGCGCGTCCGTGAAGGAAACCATCACCGACCCGCAGGTGTTCGCCGCCATCGCATGGACGATGACGCTGGGAATCATCTCCGGCATCGTGCTGGTGCTCTTCGGCCTCAAGCGCATCCGCCGGGGCATGCGCTCCATCACCGGAAAGGATAAGCGCTGGGGTGAAATCGTAATGGACAGCCTGTTTCTGGGCATGGTGAGCGCCTTTGTGGGCATGTTGTTCGCCGATATCCGGTCCGGTCTTCCGGGCTTCATCCCCATTGCGGTGGCGCTGGTGTCGGCGCTGATGATGGGAGTATGCGGCGTGCTCATCAAGGTATGCAAGATGACGTGGCTGGAACAGTACGCGCTGCCGCTGTGCATGCTTTGCGCCATGGCGCTGAGCATCCCGCTGACGGCGCTGATGGCATGAGGAGGGACATGCGATGAAAAACGATCAGAATATTTCCGTATATGAACAGAGCGTGCACGTCTATGGCCGCATCTGGACGGGCATGGCCCTGATTCTGATGATTCTCTCCCCTGTGGCCATTTGCTGCTACTATAACGCCTGGCCCCCGCTGACGGCGGTCCTCAAGTCGCTGCTGGGCGTGGCGCCCATGTATTGGACCGTAGGCATCATTGAGGTGTTCACCTTTGTGCCCATGCTGGGCACGGGTGGGTCGTACCTTGGCTTTGTGACCGGCAATCTGACCAACCTGAAGGTCCCCTGTGCGCTCAACGCCATGGAGGCTGCCAAAGTCCGGCCCGGCAGCGAGGAGGGCGAGGTTATCTCCACCATCGCCATCGCTTCCAGCTCGATCGTGACCACGCTGGTCATCGCCCTGGGCGTGTTCGGGCTGGGGTTCCTGCGCCCGGTGCTGGAATCGCCGGCACTCAAGCCCGCCTTTGACAACATCCTCCCTGCGCTCTTCGGCGCGTTGGGCGTGGTGTTCATCTCCAAGAATCCCAAGCTGGCCGCGGCGCCTCTGGCGTTTATGGTGGTGCTGTTCCTGCTTGCGCCCGGCCTTAGCTCCAGCGTGGGCGTGCTGGTGCCTGTGGGCGCACTGATCGCCATCGGCGCGGCGCGCATCATGTACAAGCGCGGCATGCTGGGCGGCGCTCCTGCCGATGGGAAGGAGGGGCGGCAATGACCGCTGTGTGGATTTTCATTATCGCTGTTGCCGCCTTTTTAGCTGTTATTGTGGCACGTGCCTGCATGTTTAAGCCTGTTTCTGATAAAAAAGTGGAGGCGGATTCCTTTTCTGTCGATACGAAGTCAGCAACGGAACACCTCAGGCAGATGGTCCGTCTCAAAACCGTGAGCAACGTAGAGGAAAGCCAGGTGGATCTGGGAGAATTTGAAAAGTTCCGCGCGCTGCTGCGCACGCTGTATCCACATGTGTACGCTGCATGCGAATACACCGAAATCGGCCGTCACGGCATGCTGCTGAAATGGCCCGGCCACAGCGCGGAGCGGCCCTCCGTGCTCATGGCGCACTACGACGTGGTGCCCGCCGATCCCGCCGAATGGGACGAGCCGCCGTTTGAGGGAGTTGTGAAGGGCGGCGAGCTGTGGGGACGTGGCACCTTGGATACCAAAGGAACGCTGATGGGCGTGATGGAAGCGGCTGAAAGCCTGATCGCGCGTGGCTTTACGCCCCAAAACGACGTATATTTCGCCTTTGGCGGGGATGAGGAGGTCATGGGCGGCGACGCGCCCGCCATCGTGCAGGAGCTGGAACGCCGGGGCGTCCGCCCTGCCTTTGTGCTGGACGAAGGCGGAGCGATCGTGGAAAAGGTGTTTCCCGGCGTGGATCAGCCTGCCGCGCTGATCGGTATCGCGGAAAAAGGAAGCGCTTTTCTGGACCTCACCGCCGTGGGAAAGGGCGGTCACGCCAGCGCTCCTCCCGCGCGCCAGAGCGTGGGCGTGCTGGCCCGGGCGCTGGACCGCATCGCCTCTCATCCCATGCCCTTCGTGCTGACCCCGCCTGCGCGCGAGCTGTTTGACCTGATGGGACGGCATTCCTCCTTCGTATATAAGCTGATTTTTGCCAACCTGTGGTGCTTCCGTCCCGCGCTGGACCTGATTTGCAAAAAGAGCGGGGGCGAGCTCAACGCCCTGGTGCGCACCACCTGCGCCCTGACCCGTCTGTCTGGCGCGGAGGCGTACAACGTGCTGCCCAACCAGAGCCGCGCGGGCATCAATGCGCGCGTGATCTGCGGAGAAAGCATCGAATCCGTCCGCCAGCGCTTGGAGCGCACCATTGGTGACCCGGATGTGCGCGTAACCGTGGTGGAGGGCAATGACCCCTCCCCCATCTCCCCCACCTCCGGCGAGCCGTGGGAGCGCCTGTCCGCTGCCATCCGGCAGACCTATCCGGGCGTGCTGGTCGCACCGTACCTGATGCTGGCCTGTAGCGACAGCCGTCACTACTGCCGAATCTGTCCCAATGTGTACCGCTTCTCCGGCATGCCATTGAGCAAGGAGCAACGCGGCATGATTCACAACCGCAACGAGCGCATCCCCCTGAGCCTGATTCCCGACACGGTCGCGTTCTTTGGCCGGGTGCTGGAACGGTGTTGACCTCGAAGGGATGAACCTGACCGATCCCCAGGCCGCTCGCTTATCGCCGGGCGCAGGACCGCTAGCTGCTGGCAGTCCTGCCGGTCACGGCCGTCGCCTGTGGCCTGTCCGGACGGATGTGCGCCTGTGCCTGCGAGTATCTCTGCCGCATCTCTGTGACCGATATGCCGCCAGATTGTGATCCTTCTTACGTGTGGCTCATGGATCAACGGTGCAAGGGCATATTCCATTCCCCCATGTATCAGGAAAAGCCGAGCGCGCCGGGGGTTGACTGCTTTGTCCCCGACGCGCTGCGGATACCTGCCCGCTGGGCAGCGGGGGATAATCGGCAACCTCAAGGGTCATCTGAAGGCCAAGTACGGCACGGTCAGCCCGCAGCCGTTCCTCCAAGACAACGGATTTGAAGAATGCGTCCTCCGCTCCGTATTCTGAACGGTTCAAACGCAGAAAAAGCGTGTGAAATTGAGGATTTTTCTATTGACAGCCCGTCCTGAATTTAGTAAAATATTCGTTGGCATCAATAGACTCCGCTAGCCCCGGAATGCTATTGGAACCCGCGTGCGTTTGCTGACCATCAAATGCCGCAAAAGACACAACCCCTTGAAGGAGGATACCGACTTGAATACCTACATGGCAAAGGCCTCCGATGTACAGCGCAAATGGTACATCGTGGATGCCGAGGGCGTGGTGCTGGGCCGTCTGGCCAGCCAGGTCGCCAGCATCCTGCGCGGCAAGAATAAGCCTACCTATACGCCCCATGTGGATACGGGCGATTATGTGATCGTCATCAATGCGGACAAGGTCATTCTGACCGGCAAGAAGCTGGACCAGAAGATTTACTACAAGCACAGCGGTTTTCCGGGCGGCCTGAGCGAGACCCCCTATCGCCGTCTTTTGAACGAAAAGCCCGAATTTGTGATTCAGCACGCCGTCATCGGCATGCTGCCCAAGGGACCTCTGGGCCGCAAGATGGCCAAGAAGATGAAGGTCTACGCCGGCGCGGAGCATGAGCATGCCGCTCAGCAGCCCGAAACGCTGGTCATTAAGTAAGGACACGGAAGGAGCGAAACAAAATGGCGAAAGTTGAGTACAATGCCGTAGGACGTCGTAAGACGGCCATCGCCCGTGTCCGTTTGGTCGCCGGCGACGGTAAGATCGTGATCAACAAGCGTGATCTGGACGAGTATTTCGGTCTGGAAACCCTCAAAATGACGGTTCGTCAGCCCTTGGAACTGACCAAGGCCGGCGGCGACATGGACATTCTGGTGAACGTCCGCGGCGGTGGTCTGAGCGGTCAGGCCGGCGCGATCCGTCATGGTATCAGCCGCGCGCTGATCAAGGCTAACCCTGACCTGCGCGAGAGCCTCAAGAAGGCCGGTTTCCTCACGCGCGACCCGCGTATGAAGGAACGCAAGAAATACGGCCTCAAGGCTGCCCGTCGCGCGCCTCAGTTCTCCAAGAGATAACAGGCCCGACAAACCAATTCAAAAATGCTCAAAAAGCCCGGAACCATGCGGTTTTCCGGGCTTTTTCCTTTCCAAAAAGTCTGTTGTCCTTTGTCCGATTTTGGAAGGATTTGACCTCGCCTGACCCGGTTTTTCTTGATTAATAATGGGGCAACAGGCCCTTTTTGACCCCGTTATGATTAAAAAATGGGGCAACTGCGAGCCGAAATCGGGGTGTTTTAGAGGGCATTTTCCCCTTCATTTTTTCGATTCCATGACGGCCTTTGTGAACGGTTTTTCTTTTGAAGGGGATGTCCTGATTTGTCAGGATTTGACCAAACCGAATCCAGTTTATCTTGTCCTTCTGAGTTGCCGCTGTTACGTTTCAAGTGGACGAACTCGCACATTTGCGGTGTAGCGTTCTTTCTACATATAATGAAAGCGTAAAGGAGGAACGCCCTATGAAAAAACGGAAATTTAAGATATACCTCACCCCCGCCGAGAACAGTATTGTGATTCAGAGCCTTAATCGCCTGCGCAATACTATGCTTCGTGAAAACCGGGATACCGGCTGCCTGGACGAACTTCTGCTCAAAGTGATGTGCGCCCCGGTAAAGAAAATGTAAAATTACATATCGCTGCCAGATGAGCCGCTTATTCTTTTCAGAGAATAAGCGGCTTTTTTCATGCCCATCTTTCAGACTCCCCATACATAGCCGTCCGTCTTGCCAACGGGCGGCTAAATCTACGAAGAAGGAGGACATGAAAATGCCGGAACAAAGAAGCCGCCCCAGGGTTGGCCGCGTGATCGCGCTGGCCAACCAGAAAGGCGGCACAGGCAAAACCACCACGACGGTGAATCTGGGCATTGGTTTAGCCCGTCTGGGGAAAAAGGTGCTGCTCATTGACGCAGACCCCCAGGGCGACCTCACCACCTGCCTGGGCTGGCAAGACCAGGACAGCCTGCCCACCACCCTGGCCACGGTCATGGAAAAAGTGATCCGGGATGAGCCATTCACCACAGATGAGGGCATTTTGCACCACAGCGAGGGCGTAGACCTTATGCCCGCCAACATTGAGCTGTCCGCGCTGGAAATGAGCCTGGTCAACGCCATGAGCCGGGAGTTTACGCTGAGAACCTATGTCAATGAAGCCAAGAAGCACTATGACGTGGTACTCATTGACTGTATGCCTTCCCTGGGCATGATTACCATCAACGCCCTGGCAGCGGCGGACAGCGTGATTATCCCGGTGCAGGCCCACTATCTCCCCGCCAAGGGCATGACCCAGCTTATGAAAACCATCAATAAAGTGAAGCGGCAGATCAACCCGGCCCTGAAGGTGGACGGGGTGCTGCTCACTCTGGTGGATGGGCGCACAAACCTTGCCAAACAGACAGCGGATACACTGCGGCAGAGTTACGGGAGCGTGTTGAAAATTTATCGTTCCGAGATTCCCGTAGCCATCAAAGCCGCAGAAATCAGCGCCGCAGGCAAGAGTATTTACGCCTATGACAAGGGGAGCAAGGTGGCCCAGGCTTACGCGGATTTTTCAAAGGAGGTGCTGGCGGATGGCGAAAAGCAGCGGGCTAAACTTCAATCTTCCCTCAGTCGATGACCTGTTTTCCACGGAGGAAGAACGGGCCGAGGCGCGGCTTGAAAAGGTTGTCAACCTTTCGTTCTCGGAAATCAGCGACTTCCCGAATCACCCGTTCAAGGTTCGTATGGATGAAGCCATGCGGGAAATGACGGAAAGCGTGAAGCAGTACGGCGTATTGGTCCCTGCCCTGGTGCGCCCCAAACCGGAGGGCGGCTATGAAATGGTAGCTGGACACCGCAGGAAAAAGGCGGCGGATTTGGCGGGGCTTGCGGAAATCCCCTGTATTGTGCGGCAGCTCACCGATGATGAAGCCACGATTATCATGGTGGACTCCAACCTGCAGCGGGAGCAGATTCTGCCCTCAGAAAAGGCGTTTGCCTACAAAATGAAGCTGGACGCTATGAAAAGGCAGCAAGGTGAGCGTACAGATTTAACTTCTGCAACACCGTTGCAGAAGTTAGCCGGAAAAACTTCCCGGCAGATACTTGCGGAACAATCTGGCGAGAGCCATGAGCAGATACGCAAATATATCCGCCTTACCCACCTTATCCCGGAAATTCTGGAACTGGTAGATAACTCAGTTCTCAAAGACCAGGAAATGCTCCAGATTGCCATGCGCCCAGCGGTGGAGCTGTCCTACCTGCGAAAAGAAGAACAGGCCGACTTGTTCGCTATCATGGATGAGATGGACTGTACCCCGTCCCACGCCCAGGCCATCAAAATGCGCCAGATGTCCGAAGCCAAGACTGGAGGAGAACGGCTGGCCAAAGACGCACTCGTTTCCATTATGAAGGAGGAAAAGCCTAATCAAAAAGAACAGTTCAAAATCTCAAAAGAAAAAATCAGCCGGTTTTTTGCGCCGGGGACGCCCACGCAGAAGATCGAGGACACCATTGTTAAGGCGCTGGAACTCTACCGCAAGCGCCAGCGCAGTTTAGAGAGATAATCCACTACCAAGGGAGCAGTGCGCCCATTTGCAGGGAACCGGCGTTTTCGCTGTTCCCCCTCTCCACACCTCACCCCCTCGTACAACCTAAACAGCCTAAAAAAGAAGATATTTGGGGAGGCTGATTCTTTCAAGAATCCACAGGTTTGGCAGACAGAACGGATGAGGTGGAGAACGCCTGGCGCGCCTCTCTTTTTTAGAACGTAAACAGAATCCAGCCGTAAGCAGCACATCCAGAGCGATGTGCTTTTTTTGCGGCCATTTCAAGGAGGTAACACGATGAAAGCATTGAGAAAGCCTCTGTCCCTGTTCATGGCCCTGCTCATGTGCCTGGGCGTGTTCGTAGGGACAGGAACCACGGCTTTTGCCGCAGGCGAAACCATGACGACGTATATGATCGACCTGCCCCGTGCCAGCGACCCCAACAAGGCCGGATGGGGCCATCCCGCCCTGAATTTCCTGGGCGGCTGGTCCACCGGAGAGAACGACAGCTTTTCCGTCCACACCCAGGACGCATTCAATGGCAGGGCCATCTACTGTATTGAGCCGGGCGTCGGTGTGAATACCGGCGACCAGTACACGGGCCGGGGCGAAGATTTCTGGGATAACTACCCGTCCAACCTGAACCCCACCATCCCGCCGGATACCATCAAAGAATATATCGGGCGGATTATGACCTATGGCTGGCAGGGCAACGCCAGCACCTCATGGATGAGTGGGAACCCGGAGGACGCCAGCAAGATCGCGGGATATATCGCTACCCAGCTTCTTGTTTGGGAAACCGTCGTGGGTGAGCGCGACAGTCAGTTTAACCATGTGGACGCCAATGCCCAGGGCAAAAACAACGTGACGGAATATATCAGCACCGATCATCCCCTATACAGCGAGATTTTCAGCCAGTATTCCGCCATTGAGAGCGCGGTCAAGCGCCACACTATGCTCCCCAGCTTTTTCAGCAGCACCGCAGACGCCGGTGCCTATGAGCTGAAATGGGACGGCCAGCAATATTCCCTCACTCTCACGGATACCAACGGTGTGCTGGGCGACTACACCTTCTCCAGCAGCACCACCGGGCTGAATTTCTCCGTGGACGGCAACCAGCTCACCATCACTTCCGCCCAGGCCATCAAAGGCTCTGTGACCATTAAGGCGGAAAAAGTGACTGCCCAGCGCAGCGGTGTTGTGGTTTGGACAGACGGCGTTACTGGCGGCGGCAAGCAGGACTTTGCCACCTACGGGGAAACCGTTTCCGACCAGATGGTAGGCTATCTGAACCTGGAAGTGAAAACCGGCAGCATGAAGCTGATTAAGACTTCCGAGGATGGACAGGTAGCCGGAATCAACTTCACCATCACCGGCGAGGGGTACAGCGCCACCAAGACCACCAATGAGGCGGGCGAGATCGACATCTCCGACCTTAACCCTGGAGTTTATACCGTAACCGAGCAGGCCATTGATAAGTACGAACCCCAGGAAACCCAGCGCGTGACCATCGTCAGCGGCCAGACTGCTACCGTGAATTTCAACAACGTCCTCAAGCGCGGCAGCCTGGAAGTGACGAAAACCAGCGAGGACGGGCTGGTGGAGGGCATGACCTTCCACTTGTATGGCACATCTCTCTCCGGACAGCCGGTGGACGAGTATGCTGTGACGGATTCCAGCGGTGTGGCGCGCTTTGAAAACGTGCTTATCGGCTCCGGCTATGTGCTGGAGGAGGTGGATACCCCCATCCGTTATGTGGTGCCGGATTCCCAGACAGCCACCATCGAATGGGGTGAGATCACCCAAAAGAGCGTGAACAACGTGCTGAAGAAGTTCCGCGTTACCGTTACCAAGAGCGATGTGGAAACGGGTACGCCCCAAGGCGATGGTTCCCTGGCCGGCGCTGTGTATGGGCTGTATAAGGGAGATACCCTCATCGACAGCTTCACCACGGACGAAAACGGCCAGTTCACCACCGGCTATTACGTCTGCGATTCGGACTGGACAATCCGTGAAATCAGCCCCAGTGAGGGTTATCTGCTGGATTCCACCATCCACAAGGTGGGCGCGGAGCCGGAGCTGTATGAGATTGAGCTGAACGACACCGCCAACGACGTGACGGAGCAGATCATCAAGGGCGACATCGCCATCATCAAGCATACCGATGACGGGGAAACCCAGATCGAAACCCCGGAATCCGGCGCAGAGTTCCAGGTGTTTTTGAAATCAGCCGGCAGCTATGAAAATGCCAAGGAATCCGAGCGCGATGTTCTTGTCTGTGATGAGAACGGATTTGCTCAGTCGAAAAAGCTGCCCTACGGCACTTATATCGTCCGCCAGACCAAGGGCTGGGAAGGCCGTGAGCTGATGGACGATTTTGAAGTGTATATCGCCCAGGACGGGCAGACCTACCGCTACCTTATCAACAACGCCAATTTTGAGAGCTTCATCAAGGTGGTCAAGGTGGACGCAGAAACCGGCGTCACCATTTCCTATGCGGGAGCCGGGTTCCAGATTTACCGTCCCGATGGCAGCAAGGTGGAAATGACCTTCACTTACCCGACGCCGACTACGATTGATACGTTCTACACCAATTCCGAGGGCTATCTGGTAACGCCTGAAAAGCTGGAGTATGGCACGGGATATTCCCTGGTCGAAGTCCAGGCCCCCTACGGCTATGTACTGGACAGCACCCCGGTTTACTTTGATGTGACCGAGGACAATTCCAGCGAGGAAGGCGGCGTGACGGTGATCGAAGTCACCAAGCCCAACATGGCGCAGAAAGGAATCATCAAAGTCAGTAAAACCGGCGAGGTGTTCTCCTCTGTGGCAGAAAGCGAGGGCGTTTACCAGCCGGTGTACGAGGTGCAGGGCCTGCCCGGCGCGGTGTTTGAAATTACTGCCCTGGAGGACATCTACACCCTGGACGGCACCTTGCGCTATTCTGCGGGCGAGGTAGTGGACACCATCACCACCGGCGAGGACGGAACGGCCCAGAGCCAGCCCCTCTACCTGGGCAAATTCCAGGTGAAAGAAATTCAATTCCCCCACGGCATGGTGGATACCGGCGAGAACGTCACCAACGTGGAGCTGGTGTACGCAGGCCAGGAGGTGGAAGTCACCGAAACCTCTGCCAGCTTCTACAACCAGCGCCAGAAAGCCCTTGTGACGCTTGACAAGGTGCTGGAGCAGGATGAAACCTTTGGCATTGGCATGAATGGCGAGATCTCCGCCGTGACCTTTGGCCTCTATGCCCAGGAGGACATCACCGCAGCAGACGGTTCCGTGATCCCGGCAGACGGGCTTCTGGAGATCGTTTCTGTGAATGAGAACGGCCAGGCCGTTTGCAGCACCGACCTGCCTTTCGGCAGCTTCTACCTGAAGGAGCTTTCCACTGACAGCCATTACCTGCTGAATGGCGAAACCTTCCCGTTCACCTTTGAGTACGGCGGGCCTTCTGTTGCCGTGGTAGAGATTTCCGCTAATGATGGCGAGGCTGTCACAAACGAGCTGATCCGCGGCGAAATCAAGGGCCTCAAAACCGATGAGAACGGCACGGGCCTGGGCGGGGCTGTCATCGGCCTGTTTAAGTCCGATGAAACCGAGTTTACCGCCGAAAACGCCCTTGCCACCACTACCTCAGCGGACGACGGCAGCTTTTCTTTCACCAATGTGCCTTACGGTGATTGGGTGCTGAAAGAACTGGAAAGCCCGGAAGGGTTCATCCTCTCCGATGAAGTGATTCCCGTTACTGTGGAGGAAGATGGACAGGTTGTAGAGATTTCCCTTGCCAATGAGCGTGTGTATGGTGATCTGCGTTTGACGAAGGTGGATAAGGACTATCCCGACAACAAGCTCACCGGGGCCGAGTTCGAGGTGTACCGCGACACCAACGGCAACAAAGAACTGGACGAGGGTGACGAGCTGCTGGGCAAGCTGGAGGAAACCAGCACCGGCATTTACGAGATGTCCCACATCCTCTACGGCGGCGTGTTCGTAAGGGAAACCAAAGCGCCGGAGGGCTTCCTGCTGGATGAAAACGCCTATTATGTGGAGATCACCGAGAACGGCAAGATTTACGAGGTAGAGAACGAGGCCGGGATTGGTTTCACCAACATGGCCCAGACTGGCTCCCTGCGGATTGAAAAAACGTCCAGCGACGGCAAGGTGGAGGGCTTCTCCTTCCGCGTGACCGGGGCCAACGGCTACGACCAGACCTTCAAAACGGATAAAAACGGCGAAATCTTCATCGAGGGCCTGCGCGTAGGCGATTACACCGTGTCCGAGGTATCGGATGGGGCCAGCGCCAACTATGTGCTGCCTGCGGATAAAAAGGTGACGATTCTGGCGGATAAGACCACTGTGGCGCAAATGCACAATGAGCTGCGCGATACCCCGAAAACCGGCGATGACAGCAAGCCCTGGCTGTGGGCGGCCCTGATGGGCGTATCCGCTATGGGCGCTGCCGCCCTGGGCGTTGCGGCCTATGTGGGTAAGCGCAAGAAGGGCAAAAACACCGTGAAATAACTGCGGCTTGATTCTGTGTTAGGAGGAATGATTTCATGGAACTGAAAACGATCATTGCCATTGCGCTGGTAGTATTCATCATCGGCGGCTTGATTTTCCTGAAAATCAGAAGCCGGAAGAAGTAACCAGCCAGGGGCGGCCATGCGGGGCCGCCCCTTTTACATACCAAAAAAGAAAGGAGCTTTGCAGATGAGAGAACGATTTGAACAACGGCTGTTCCGCATCTTTGCCCAGGCTGGTTACTCCCCGGTGCAGCTTCTCACCATCACCCCGGAGGAGATGGTGAAGATCCCCGGCATTACCGTTCCCAACATCCGGGCGGTGCTGTGCGTCCAGAACAAGGTGCTGGCAGACCGGAATAAAGTCCGCAGCGGCAGGCTGGTGGAGGAATTGCTGAAAGAAGCTGAAGAAAGCAGGTGTTGCCATGAATGAACTGCACCTGCTGGACATACTGGCGGCCCGGTATGGCTGTTTCATCTCCGACTTAAATCTTTCGCCTATCCTGCGGCGGGCGGCCCTTTTGGACCTGTGCAGGATGGATGAGAACAGCTACCCGCTGTCTCAATGGCAGGACACGGTGCGCTACCTTACCGGGGATGAACGGGATTTTGCCAGTGTAAAAGAGATCCAAGCATTTATCAAACAGGATATGGAGGCAGAGGGATGAACGATGATTCCACAGAAAAGCGCATGGCGGGTGATTATGAGGTCATCCAGGCGGTGCATATAGGCGACCGCGAGGTTGTCCTGGGGGAAAATCCGCAGGATGATACCGGCATGAAGTATATGTGCGCCTTTTGTCGGCAAAACGCCTTATTTGCAGAATACAGCGAAGTGATGGCCAGTGATGATTTTCCGGAGATTGTGGAGCTGTTCGGCCAGCGGGTTGCCGAGCAAGCACAGAAAACCCACATAGAGCTGAACAAGCCCCGCATACAGGGCATAGACGACCGCCCCATCACAGCGGAGGGCTGCATCCCCATTTCCCATGAGGATGATCTGCACGGGAAAATCATAGTGATAAAGCCGGAGGTGCTGCGCCGGGAATACCGCAGGGCTACCCGTCAGCTCAAGCTCTGTATGGGAGGCTTTGGGGCTTCCCCACACAGCAGGGGGTCAGCCTGTTACTGCGTTGACCTTTATACTGGCAAAGAAAGCCGCTATGAACGCATGGACGTGCTGGGAACGATACAGCCGGAGGACCTTCCCGGCTGGGCCAAGCATGGCCTTACTGCGATCCAGCAGGAACAGGCCAAAAAGAAAACCGCAAAGGAGCGTGAGCGATGATGGATTACAGAGAAAACGCCGGATATATCATTACGGATTCCTGTCATGTGGGCGACAGCGAATTTGTGTTGGGCGTTCATTTGACAGCGCCCCAGCAGTTTGTCACCTGGAAATGCAGTAACCGGACGGACTACGATTGGGGCCACTATTTCAGCGATCTGTTTTCTGCGCAGAAAGATTTGGTGGCGCGGGCGCAGGAGGAGGTGCAGTGCCTGGAGGAACAGCGGCAAAATACCATTGTGCCGGAGGCCCCTTCCTATTCCCCGTGGGGCAATATCCAGGAATGTGAAACGCTCTGCCCCGGCGTTTATTCCGTTTCCACCCCAGGGCATGGCGGAATTATGGTGCGCCGGGAATTGGCGGAAAAGATATTCCGAAAAGAAGCGATGGGCTGCGGCTTTATTGAGGGCGGCTACCTCTGCTTTGAGGAGGACTGCGACGCGCAGGTGGCTCTCCGGGAGCTGATGGATAAAAAGATGATCCAGGCTCCGGTGAACGAGTACTTTGGCCCCGGCGCGTATGAGGCTGTTATCAATAGTAGTGTGCAAATCCACCACCCCGAATATTGGCAGGCACGGGAAAAGGCCATATCGGAGTAAAAACGACAAGCGAAAAAGAAAGGACGTGAGCGATGATGGAACTGACAATTACCAGCATGACCCCGGCGGATCGCCTGTATACGTACAACCAGAGCAGCCAGCTTGAAGGGCAAACCGGCTGTATCGGCCATCTGCGCGGGGATTTTGGCGCTGGAAAAGAGTTTTACACTTCCTGGTTCGACCATCGGAGGGAATACAAGACGGACGAGTTTAAGACAGAGCTTGATGAAGTGGTCAACACTCTGCGGGAGAAGAATGGGCTGCTCTGTACCCGTGACAGCATGACC
>UQEF01000034.1 GCA_900540045.1 uncultured Eubacteriales bacterium
TTTGCGCTTCCTCTGCTTTTAGGAAATTTGTTGCAGCAGTTCGCGCCGCCAGCCGCACCACGCCGGCGGCGGCCAGCGCCCCTGTCCAGTGGCATAGCAGCAGCACCCAGCAGCCCGCGCGCAGCCCCGTCCACTGCGCCAGAGTACCGGTGAAAAACATGGGGCTCATCACGCCGCAGGCGGCCAGGAGCGGCTCCAGCGCGCCTCGCGCCAACACGCCCGCGCCCCAAAGGTCGCGCACCCGCTGCGCGCTGGCCGGCGAGCCGGAGGCAAAGGAAAAAAACACCGCGCCGGCATAGCCACGCCATGCGGAACGTTCGTGATTGGCGTGGGCGGGCAACAGGCGGCACAGCACCATCATGGGCAGCAAAGCAGGCATGACCCCGCCCGCAAATACCCGTGCCGCCTGGGATGCGGCCTCCATCGCCTGGGAGGAAAAGGCCATCACCAGCAAAAGACAGATCCCTGTCGCCATGCCACCCATCGCATACGCCCCCTTTTCAGGCATTTTATGTGCGCATCTGCTCCATTTGAACCCATGAGGGCATGGAGGTTTTTCACAAAAACCGTCAAAATGTTTGCTTTTTCGGAAAAGGACCTTTTCAGAAACATCAATTTGCGGTATACTGATTTTGTCTCTCCCTACATACGTTCGTTTGAGAAGGAGTATGCCTGTGACGGACTTTGTAAGCACGTGGAACAACGACCTTCTGACCGTGCCTTTTGCGCCCCTGGGGCTGATCGCCATGCCGGGCTGCGAGGAGCTGGGGCAGAAGGTCAACAACTGGCTCATGAAATGGTACGAGCAGCAGGAAGCCCTGGAGGACACCCCGCTCTTTTCCCTGATGGGCGCCAACCGGCACGATTTCTTGATTGAGGCGCACTGCCCCCGTTTTGGCACGGGCGAGGGCAAGGGAATGATCAAAAACAGCGTGCGCGGCTACGACATCTACATCCTGACCGACATCGGAGCTTACAACGTCACTTATAAGATGTATGGGCGTGAAGTGCCCATGTCCCCCGACGATCACTATCAGGACCTCAAGCGCATCATCGCGGCCATCGGCGGCCGCGCCAAGCGCGTCAACGTCATCATGCCCATGCTCTACGAGGGCCGTCAGCACCGCCGTACCAGCCGCGAAAGCCTGGACTGCGCCCTGGCGCTGCAGGAGCTGGAGCAGATGGGCGTGAGCAACATCATCACCTTCGATGCGCACGACCCGCGCGTGCAGAACGCCGTCCCCCTGATCGGCTTTGACAGCGTAAAGCCCAGCTATCAGATTCTCAAGGCGCTGTTCCGCAGGGAGTGCGATTTGCAGATCGACCGCGATCATCTGATGATCGTCAGCCCCGATGAGGGAGCGATCGACCGCAACATCTTCTACAGCTCGGTGCTGGGCATCGACATGGGTCTGTTCTACAAGCGGCGCGACTATACCACCGTGGTGGACGGACGCAATCCCATCATCGCCCATGAATACCTGGGCGACGATGTGGAAGGCAAGGATGTGTTCGTCTCCGACGACATCCTCTCCTCCGGCGAAAGCATTCTGGACCTGGCCAGGGAGCTCAAAAAGCGCAAGGCCAACCGCATCTTCGCCGCCGCTACCTTCGCGCTCTTCACCAACGGGCTGGAGGCTTTCGACCGCGCCTACGAAGAGGGAGCCATCAGCCGCATCATCTCCACCAACCTGACCTACCGCACGCCGGAACTCAAGCAGCGGCCCTGGTTCATTGAGGCGGATATGAGCAAGTATATCTCCTACATCGTGGCCAGCCTGAACCACGACCGCAGCCTCAGCAGCCTGCTTAACCCCTACGACCGCATCAAGGCGCTCATCACCCGTTATCACGAAAAGCAGGCGGAAAACGGCTTCCGCCTGGTATAAAAGCGCAAATCAAATCCGCCCGGCACATGCTGCCGGGCGGATTTTGCTGTTCAGTTTTCACCGACAAACTGCCGCGTGCGGGGGTTGGCGGAATGAAATACCTGCTCCGGGGGGCCTTCCTCCACGATCAGGCCATCCTCCATGAAAACCACACGGTCGGCCACATCGCGGGCAAAGCTCATTTCATGGGTGACTACCAACATGGTCATGCGCTCGCTCGCCAGTTCGCGCATCACGCCCAGCACCTCCTGGGTCAGCTCCGGGTCCAGGGCGCTGGTGGGCTCGTCAAAGCAGAGGATCTCCGGGTCCATGCACAGCGCGCGGGCGATCGCCACCCGCTGCTGCTGACCGCCGGAAAGCTGATAAGGGTACTGGTCCGCCTTGTCGGAGAGGCCGACCTTGGCAAGCAGCTCGCGTGCCCGTTCCGTGGCCTGCGCGCGGGAAAGCCGCCTGACGCGCATGGGCGCGTCGGTCAGGTTCTGCATCACGCTCATGTGCGGGAACAGGTTGTAGGATTGAAACACCATGCCCATCTTCAGCGTGATGCGGCGCAGATTGGCCGGATCGGCATAGGTGAGCTTGCCGCCCAAGGTGCGGCACAGGGTAAGGCCGTCGAGCACGATGGTGCCGCTGTCCACGGTTTCCAACTGGTTCAGGCACCGCAAAAGCGTGCTTTTCCCCGATCCGCTCGGGCCGATCAGCGCCACGACCTCGCCCTTCTCCACGTTCAGGTCGATGCCCCGGAGCACGCCCAGCCCATCAAAGCCCTTGTGAATCCCGGTTGCGCTCAGCATGCGGACGCCCTCCTTCCTAGCGGTAATAGCTCATCTTGCGCTCGGCCAGCTTGCACAGCTGCTCGGCCACGCCGTTGAGCACCAGATAGAGTACGATTGCCACGACATACGGTTCAATGGACGATGAACTGGATACCTGCTTCTTGGCCACGGTCATCAGGTCCACCACCGCCACGGTGGAGGCCAGCGCCGTGTCCTTGATGAGCGTGATGACCTCGTTGGCCACGGGCAGCAGCACGCGCTTGACCACCTGCGGCAGAATGATGCGCAGGAACGTCTGCCCGCCGGTATAGCCCAGCACCTTTGCGGCTTCGTACTGCCCCGCCGGGATGGACTGGATGCCGGAGCGGAAAATCTCGGCGAAGTAGGCGGCGTAATTGATGACAAACGCAAATATCACGGCCCAGAACCGGTCCACCCGGAAGGGCAGCACCTGCGGCAGCAGGAAGTAGATAAACATGATTTGCAGCATCAGCGGCGTGGAACGCATGATGTAGATGTAAAACGAAAGCGGCGCGCGCACCAGCCGCCTCCGGCTCATGCGGCCCTGCGCCACCAGCATGCCCAGCGGCACGGAAAACACCAGCGTCAAAAAAAAGATGCTCAGCGTCACTCCGGCGCCGTCCAGCATCAGCGTGAACAGCTTCCACAGCCGCTCCGGGTCATTAAAGAATTTAATGGTCATGGAGGTTCCTTTCGTGCACGGAAGGGAGAGGCGCGGGCCTCCCCCTTCCGAATGATGCAGGGATTATTCGGCGGGCACCACCGTGATGTCGGATCCGAACCACTGGGTGGAGATCTTCTCCAGCGTGCCGTCCTTCTTCATTTCGATCAGCAGCTCTTCGACCTTGTCGCGCAGGGCGATATCCTCCTTGCGGAAGCCGATGCCGTAGTTGTCATCCGTCAGGGCCACAGCGGCCTTGAGGTCGGTCGCGCCCATGCCATTGATGCGGTAGTCGCCCACCACCAGGTCCATGAGCACCGCGTCGCAGCCACCGTTTTGCAGGTCCATCAGGGCGGTCAGGTACTCGTCAAAGCCCAGCACCTCCGAGAAGGTCGCGGCCAGATCCGCATAGTCGCCGCTGAGCAGCTCCTCGGCATAGGACCCGTTCTGCACCGCCACCGACTTGCCCGCCAGCGCCTCCAGGCTGTCGATGCCTGCATCGGCGCGGGTGTAGAAGATCATCTGGTTGTTGAGGTAGGGGAAGGTCATGGCCATGCTTTCCTCCCGTTCGGGCGTGATGGACATGCCGTTCCAGATGCAGTCGATGGTGCCGGAGGCCAGCTCCAGCTCCTTGGCATCCCAGGAGATGGGCTGCGCGATAAACTCCACGCCCAGCCGAGCGGCGACCTCCTTGGCCACGTCGATGTCAAAGCCCACGATGTCGTTGTTCTCGTCCCGGAATCCCATCGGCGGGAAGCTGTCATCCAGGCCCAGAATGAAGGTGCCCTTTTCCAGAATGTTTTCAACCGAGGCGTCCTCTTCGGCCATGGCCAGGCCGGAAACCGCAAGCATCAGGACCAACAGGATGGCAAACAGCCTTTTCATATACAAAACACGCTCCTTTTCGCAACCGCTTTAGCACGATAACGTGGCAGTATAATAACACTGAAAACAACATCTGTCAAGGGAGACCGGAAAAATTCTTTTTGGAAGGAGCGCGCGCCAAGCGGGGCGAAAGGCATCTAACAGGGTAAAGGAGGAAAGATGACTGGGGGGAAGATCGTGACCAAAGAGGTCTTTGTATCGCGGGTGGAGGAGATGATTCCGGTGCTCTACCGGGTATGCCGCGCGCATTTCAGCCTTCCGCAGGACCGGGAGGACGCGGTGCAGGAGGCGCTTGTACGCGCCTGGGAAAAGCGCGACACCCTGCGCGACGAGCGCTATATGCAGACATGGCTCATACGGATTCTGCTCAACGTATGCAACGGTATTCACCGCAAACGCCGCCGTGCAGAAAGGGCGGCGTTGCCGCCGCCACAGGCTGCGCCCGTCGGCGGCGCGGATGCCCTCCGGGAGGCACTGATGGCGCTCCCACTCCGGCTTCGCCTGCCGGTGGTGCTCTACTATATGGAAGGAATGACGCAGCAGGAGTGCGCAAGGGCGCTGGGCTGGCCCGCAAGTCTGGTGAAAAGCCGGCTGCGCGCCGCGCGTGCGGCGCTTCGCAAGCTGCTGGAAGAGGAGGAAGAAGCTGAATGAGTGGACGCACGGATTGGAAGGAGATTTTTGGAAATCCGGAGCAGGGCTTTGTGAACCGCGTGCATGCCACGCTCGACGGCCTGACGGAAGCCGGCACATCCCGGTGTACTCCGCAGCACTTCCGGCGGCGCAGGCTGCTAACGCTGACCGCCGTGCTGGTGCTCCTGGCGGGGGCGGCGCTGGCCGCTGCGGAATACGGCGTGCTGGACTTCCTGCTGGGCATCCATGAGCAGCCGCAGCGACGGGAGGTGCTGGAGCCGCTGGTGACGCCGGTGAATGCGGAGGCGGAGGCCGGGGCGGTCAGCCTGGAGATCAGCGGCGTATGGACCGATGGCGAAATGCTCGCCATGGACTGGCGCATACAAAACAGGGAGCCGCAGACGCCTGTCTATGTGCAGATTGACCAATGGACGCTCAACGGCATTCGTGTGGGGAGCGACGGCAGCGACAGCTTTGATTGTCAATGGCTGCCCGGTCTCTATGCGCCGGACGGCGTGATGCAGGATGGAGAGGTCATCGCCCTGCCCGGGGAAGCGAAGGGGGAGAACGCTGTGCAAATGGAGCTGGCCGTGGGCATCTATACCCCCATCGATCCCGTGTATGCCATGGATTCCTTTGATCCGGAGGAAGCCCGGTGCAAAACGGAACAAGGCTACTTCGTCATTGCGGGCGGCGAGGGCTTGACAGCGCAAGAGGGGGATGCGTGGTATCAATGCTTCGGACGCATCGACGCAGCACTTGACCCCGCGCTGGCCGCGCGTTTCGAGCGGCAGGAACTGCGCATTTCGCTTTCGCTGGACATGACTTGCGCGAATGCGTGCCGAGAACCGCTGACGGTTCGGGAGCGATATACATGCGACCGCCTCATGGCCCGCTATGAAAGCGCCGTGCTGACCCCGCTGGGACTGTATGTGCAGCTGGTGGCCGAGCCGGCGGAGGGTACGCGCGAGGCGGCGGAGGCCCTGTTCAACGGCACCTTTGAGCTGACCGACGGCGAAGGCGCCCCGCTGGACGCGGAGTTGCTTTCCGGCGAGAAGGGCGTTCAGCCGATAGACGGCGACGGCTGGGGTGTGCGCTTTTCGGCGGTCTGGGCCGTCCCGGATGCATCCCCGCTCCCCCAAACCCTTGCTGTGAGCTATCATGACGCAAGCGGAGCGCAGCTCCTTTGCATGCCGCTGGAGCGCGGGGGAACATAACCGCCCGCCCCGGAGAGGGCGGGCGGAGGGTCAGGGTCCGGCATAATCCTCGATCTGCTCGATTTCGGCGCCCAGCGCCCGCAGCTTTTGCGGCAGGTCCTGGTAGCCGCGCTCAATGTGCCCGGCGGGGTCCTGCAGGACCGTTTCCCCGGAGGCGATCATACCCGCCAGCATCATGGCCGCGCCCGCGCGCAGATCGGTGCTGCGCACCACGCCGCCGCGCAGCGGATGGCCGCCCTCCACCAGCGCCACGTTGTTTTCCACCCGGATATGTCCGCCCAGGCGGCATAATTCCGATACATGCATAAAGCGGTTTTCAAACACGGTTTCGTTGAGCAGGCTGGTGCCGTGGCATTTGAGCGCCACCACCGTCATGGGCGCCTGCATGTCCGTGGGAAACCCCGGGTAAGCTAAGGTACGAAGCTCAAAGGGCGAAACGGCCGTGCCGCTGAGGCGGATGCCTGCCGGCGTTTCGCGGATGCCCACGCCGGTTTCTGCCAGCTTGAACAGAAGCGACCGGAGGTGCTCGGCGCACGCGCCCCGTACCAGCACGCTTCCTTCGGTGATGGCGGCGGCGCAAAGCAGCGTTCCGGCCTCCACCCGGTCCGGAATGGGCCGGTAGATGGCCCCGTGCAGGCGCTCCACGCCCACGATGCTGACGGTGCCCGTGCCGGCGCCCGTGATGCGCGCGCCCATCTGGTTCAGGCAGTTGGCCAAATCCACGATTTCAGGCTCCTTGGCCGCGTTTTCCAGCGTGGTACAGCCGCGGGCCAGACTTGCGGCCATCATCAGGTTTTCCGTCGCGCCGACGCTGGGCAAATCCAGGTAGATGCGCGCTCCGGTCAGCCGGCCGCTGAGCTGGCGCATGCCGCCGAGCGGATGCACCTGCGCGCCCAGCGCCTGCAAACCCTTCAAATGCAGATCGATGGGCCGCTGACCGATGGCGCAGCCGCCCGGCAGGCCTACGCACGCGCTGCCCGTGCGGGCCAGAATGGGCCCCAGAATCAAAATGCTGGCGCGAAGCTTTCGCATGCGCTCCTCATTTTGCGGGCTTTGCGGCTGCAGGGCGCATACGGACAGGTCCGCGCCGCTGCGGTTGACCTCCGCGCCGCAGTCCCGGAGGATGCTCACCAGCGTTTCCACATCGGTGATGCGCGGAACCTCCTTGATGATGAGCGGGTCCTCGGTCAAAAGCCCGGCGGCCAGAATGGGCAGCACGGCGTTTTTGGCCGTGCTCACCTCCACCTCGCCGCTCAGGCGGGGCGTGTGGCGGATCAGATACGTCGCCACGGCGGCATCACCTCTGTAAGCGCGACGCGCTGCTTTTGGACCTTTTGCCAATGCTGTGCCATGTCCATTCCCTCCTGTCGCGCTCATTTTGACCGCCACGCGCGCTGCCCATGTCGCGTGGAAACGTTTTTCAGCCCTCCTTTTCAGGCCGTTTCAGCCCGCTGGAAACCGGGTTTTGCTTGCATAAGGACGGAGGGCGGCGAAAAGAAACGGCGGATGGTGGAAGTTTTTTTTGAAGCGGTTCGGACCTGCCGGGCGGACTGTACCGCGCCGGGGAAACATGCTATAATCAGAAGGCAGTTTACGAAAGGACCTTTTGCCATGAACCGTTTTGTGCTCAAAGCCCCCTATCCGCCCAGCGGCGACCAGCCCGCGGCCATTGAATCGCTGGCCAGAGGCGTTCTGGAGGGAAAACGCGACCAGGTGCTGCTGGGTGTCACCGGCAGCGGAAAGACATTTACCATGGCGTCCGTCATTGAAAAGGTGCAGAAGCCCACTTTGGTCCTGGCGCATAACAAGACGCTGGCGGCCCAGCTGTGCAGCGAGCTGCGCGCCTTTTTTCCGGACAGCGCAGTGGAGTATTTCGTCAGCTATTACGATTACTACCAGCCCGAAGCCTACATCGCCTCCACCGATACCTACATCGAAAAGGATGCCTCCATCAACGAGGAGATCGACCGGCTGCGCCACTCTGCCACCGCCGCCGTGCGCGAGCGCAGCGATGTGATCATCGTTGCCAGCGTGTCGTGCATCTATTCCATGGGCGACCCCAGCGAGTATGAGGGCATGATGGTCAGCATGCGTCCCGGCATGCAAATCAGCCGGAACAAGCTGATCGAGCGCCTGGTGGAAATTCAGTATACGCGCAATGACTATGAATTTACCCGCGGCAGCTTCCGTGTGCATGGCGACGTGCTGGAGATCATCCCCGCCAATGAGCGCGAGCACGCCCTGCGTATTGAATTTTTCGGCGACGAGATTGACCGCATCCGCGAGATCGAGGTGGTCAGCGGCAACGTGCTGAGCACGCTGGAGCACGCGGTGGTCTTTCCCGCAACACATTATGCCATGGACCGCGAAAAGATGAACGAAAACATCGACCAGATCGAACGGGATCTGGAGGTGCGGGCCAAGGAACTGGAGGACGAGGGCCAGCCGCTCTATGCTATGCGGCTTCGCCAGCGCACGCGCTATGATATCGAAATGATGCGCCAGATCGGCTTTTGTACGGGCATCGAAAACTACAGCCGCTACTTTGACGGCCGCAAGCCCGGCGACGCGCCGTATTCCCTTCTGGACTACTTTCCCAAGGATTTTCTGATGTTCATCGACGAAAGCCATGTCACCGTGCCGCAGATCCGCGCCATGTACAACGGCGACCGCGCGCGCAAAAAAAGCCTGGTCGATTATGGCTTCCGCCTGCCCAGCGCCTATGACAACCGCCCGCTGCTCTTTGACGAGTTCCGCGCCAGGCAGAACCAGACCATCTATGTCAGCGCCACCCCCGCCGCCTATGAGCTGGGATTGAGCGAAAACACGGTGGAGCAGATCATCCGCCCCACGGGGCTGATTGACCCGCTGATCGTGCTTCGGCCCGCGACGGGTCAGGTGGACGATCTGGTGGGGGAGATCCACCGTACCACGGAAAAAGGCGGCCGCGTGCTGGTGACCACGCTGACCAAGCGCATGGCCGAAAGCCTGACGGATTACCTGAAAAACCTGGGCATCCGCGTGCGTTACCTGCATTCCGACATTCAAACCATGGAGCGCACCCAGCTCATCCGCGATCTGCGGCTGGGTGAGTTCGATGTGCTGGTGGGCATCAACCTGCTGCGCGAGGGACTGGACATGCCGGAGGTCAGCCTTGTGGCGATTTTGGACGCGGACAAGGAGGGTTTTCTGCGCAGCGAAACCTCGCTCATCCAGACCATCGGCCGCGCGGCGCGCAATGTGGACGGCCGCGTCATCCTCTACGGCGACGTGCTCACCGAGAGCATGGAGCGCGCCATGAACGAAACCAACCGCCGCCGCGCGCTGCAGGAGGCGTACAACAAGCTCCACGGCATCACGCCGCAGAGCGTCAAGAGCACCGTGCAGGCCCTCATCCGCATCACCGACAGCATGAAGGACCACAAGCCCGACGACATGAGCGACGAGGAGCTTCAGGAACTGATGAAGAGCGTGGAGGACCAGATGCTCTCCGCCGCCAAGGACCTCGATTTCGAGCGCGCCGCCAAGCTGCGCGACGAGCTGTTCCGCTTAAAGGGCGAAAAGCACGACGACATTCAAAAGCCGCAGGTGCGCAGGCAACGGCGGCCCAGGCGCACGCGTTAACCCTTTTGCGCGATGCGCCCGTAAAACAGATATTGCTGGAAGATGCCTGCGTGTTCTCCATAGGCGGGAAAGGGCGACCGGCCGCCATAGTCCTCGTCGATCACGCGGCGAATCCACACGTCCACCGGCGCGGAGGCGAGGCGGTGATAGCCGAAGAGCATCACGCAGCTGGCCACCTTCACGCCCACGCCGTGGATGGCCTCAAGTTGCTCCAGCAGCTCATCGTCGGGCAGGGCGGCCATGGCGTCCAGATCGGCCCGCCCGTCCGCCACACGGCGCGCCGCGTCCAGCAGATAGGGCGCGCGGTACCCCGTGCCGCAGGCGCGAAGGCCACGCTCGCCCGCCCGGAGCAGGTCCTCCGGGCCCGGAAAGGCGAAGTACCGTCCGCGGCCCCGGCCCACCTTCGCCCCGCAGCGCGTGCACAGCGCCTCCACGCACGTTTGAATGGCGGGAATGCTCTTTCGCTGGGAAATCAGAAA
Source organism: uncultured Eubacteriales bacterium (assembly GCA_900540045.1). GTDB lineage: Bacteria > Bacillota > Clostridia > Christensenellales > Aristaeellaceae > Limiplasma > Limiplasma merdipullorum. Next base: position 10,183 of record UQEF01000034.1, read on the forward strand.
ACAGACCAGCGTCTCCCATGGGTCCTGCCGGAGGATGCGCAGGCCCCGGCAGGTGCAGGCTGCGTGTGCAAGAAGCTCATCCTGGCCGGCGGCCTCGCGTTGGATGGCCTCGTAGTCCGTATCCAGGTCAAAGTAGGCGCGCCAGCGCCGCTCGAAGTCCTCCGGCGGGCAGTCGAAGCGGAAGCGGTCCCCGCCCAGCGGCGTCACGCGCACCCGGTCCGCTCCGGCCAGCGCGGTCACGATGCCGCCCTTTCCTTCGCGCATGCGGAAGCACTGGCCGCTGTGTGCGATCAGGGCGGGGTCAAAGCAGGGGATGGTCAGGTCCATGGCGGCGCCTCCTTCTTTGCGGGCCTTGCCCGCTGTGATATACTATACCATGAAACCGAAGATTTGGGAGGGAGTTAAAAATGACCAAGGTAGAGGTAGTGCGCAAGGCCATGATGGACGCGCTCAAGGCGGGCGACAAGCCCCGCAAGGAGGCGCTTTCGCTGCTTCTGTCCGCGCTCAAGGCCAAGACCATCGACAAGCGCGAGGATCTGACCGAGGATGAGGCCAACGCCGTGGTGTACCGGGAAATCAAGGAAGCGCAGGAAACGCTGGACACCACCCCCGCGGACCGCACGGATGTGATCGAGGAGTGCCGGCTGCGCATGGCGGTCTATGCTGAATTTGCGCCCGCCCGCATGGACGAGGCGGCGATTCGCGAGGTGATCGAGGCGACGCTGGCGGAACTTGGCCTCGCCGAACCCACGGCCAAGGACAAGGGCAAGCTGATGAAGGCCCTCATGCCCAAGGTGAAGGACAAGGCCGACGGCGCGCTGGTCAACCGGCTGGTGGGCACGTACCTGAAATAAAGGCCGCAAATGGAAAAGGAGCGGGGAAGAATCCCTGCTCCTCAGACTGCCCCATTTGGGAGGTTTGGAGGGCCGCAGCCCTCCGAGCTGAATTCGTATCGCCCGGCTTTGCCGGGCGGGCGGGGAGTTTGCGCCCTGGCGCAAACATTTCTTAAGCTCCTGTCGGAAAAGAACGCCGCAGGCGGGCTTTTTCGACACGCTGAAGAGCGGGGAAGAATCCCTGCTCCTTTTTTGGATGCAAACCGCTCTTACACGTCCAGATCAGAGGCGTCAAAGCAGATTCTGGGCGAGAAGCTCAGCTCCAGATAATCCTCGTACATGCGCTGCAGCGACAGATAGATGCGCACGTCCTCCTTGACCCAGGAGGCGTCCAGCATGCCGTATTCCACGTACATGTCCGTGGCGGCCTCGTCAAAGGGATTGTTGTTGGGCGCGCCGTACACCCCGGTGAGCGCCTCCAGCGCCGCCCGGAAGGAAGCGATGCTGTCATCGCCCGGGTCCAGCGTGACGGAGACCAGGCTCAGGCGCGGCTCGCGCGCGCTGTTGACGCGCTGCACATCAAAGCACACAAAGGAAGCGGTCATGTCGCCGATGCCCAGGTCCACGTTTGAGAGCTGAATGTTTCCCGTTTCGGTGTCATCATCCTCGAAATAGGGCACAAACTCCGCTTCGCCGCCGATGGCCTCCACCAGCGCGGGACCGTCCATTTCGAAGGTCGCGCCGCAGGGCAGAGGGGTGGCGGCGTCCTCGGCCAGCGCGGCGGGCGCGGCGGCCAGGGCCATCATCAGCAGCAGGGCCAGATATTTCTTCATGGGTGAATACCTCCATTTCTGTGGAATGCTCCGCATCACTCATTCGACGGGGAAAGAAGGCTTTCCTGTTGCACGGGAAGGGATTGCGCGTTTTTTTGCAGGTGTGACGATGCTGCCGGCCGCGAGCCTGTCGCCGCCAGCAGCGGCGGCGTCATGGCTACGATGGGCAGGAAGTAGCGGAAATAGTCGTTCACCGGGCTGAGCATGCACACCCCCAGCGTGAGCAAAGCGGGCAGGAAGCAGCACAGAAGCCGCCAGCGCCGCTGCCGTGCGGCGCTCATCCCCGCGCCTGCCAGCAGCCACGTGTAGGTGGCGCATGCGTAGAGCAGCGCCAGCAGGGGAATGTGACGAATGCCCCGCGCAAACACCGCCAGCAGCGTGCGCGCCCCCTCCAGCGCGGCGATCTGCTCGGTGTGCAGGAAACGCGGGTCCTCGCCCAGATCATAGGTTTCAAAGACCAGGCGGTTGCCCGCCTGCTGGTTGTAGGTCTCGCCCTCCAGCTTGGGCGCGAAGGTATAGTAGGACACGTTGCCCGCGAAGAAGGCCTCCGCGTAGGTCAGCGGATACTTGGTCAGCATCGAAAGCCATGTTTTGCGGTAGCGCGCCAGCGCCGCCTTTTCAGCCTCCGCGCCCTGTCCGTACTGGCGGAAGGTGTATTTCACCGGATCGGAGATCCACGGCTCGTACAGCTCAGCCAGATTTTCCGCGTCCAGCACGCGGTCGATCTCGGCATATTCCTCGGGCGTAACCTCGCCGGCATGATCGCGCAAAACCCGCGCGCTCTGCTGAAAGCAGACGGAATACAGGCCGCTGGCCGTCTCGTCGCGCACGCCCAGCGCGGGCAGCAGCACATGGGAAAACAGCAGGGCGCAGGCCACGGCCCCTGCCAGCGCGCCGCCCACAGCCAGCCGCGCCCGTCCCCGCACCACAAACGCGAAGGCGAATACCGCCGTGGGCAGGATGACGTACAGCCCGTTGGAGCGCATCAGGCAGGTCAGAAGGCCCCACACAAACAGGCCGGCGGCTTCCCGTCCGGCCTGCACGGACAGCCGTCCCTCCCGCGCCAGCACGAGGCGGATCAGGCACAGGGCAAACAATAGCAGCGCCGAGGTATACAGCGTATCCTTGCTGATAAACTGCGCGTATCCGCCCCAGATGGGCAGCAGCGCAAAGAAGGCGGCCGCGGCCAGACGCGCCGCGCGATTCAGCCGCAAGGCCCGCATCAGGCGCAGGACGCCGCTCAGCGCAAAGGCCATAAGCGCGGTCTGAATCAGCGTATAGAGCGCCGCACCCAGGTTGTCGCTGCCCACGAGGCGGCCCAGCCACACGCACCCGCCGATCACCCAGGTCAGAAAGACGGGATGCCAGGTATCCATAGGCCGCTGGCCAAAGAACTGCGCCACCATCTCGCCCAGATCCCAGCACACGGTGCCGGGATAGAACGCGATCAGGTAGGGCGACCAGCACAGCGCCAGCATGAGCATGTACGCCGCCGTCTCATGGCGCAAGGCCCACCGCCGCAGCGGCCTGAGCGTGGCGGGCACGGGCGCATCGTCCAGCGTACCCGGCCGGTACAGCGCCCCGCCGCGCAGCCCGGCGTCCACCCAGGCCAGCAGGGAGGCCATGGGCACGGCCTGCCCTGCGGACCTGAGCAGCGTCAGCGCCAGCGTGGCCGGCGAAGCGAGCATGGCCCAGCTGTCGTAGGCAAACAGCAGGCCCCCAAAGGCATTGAGCACGCCGAACAGAAGGCCCGGAAGCACCGCCACCGCGCCCGCCCGAATGCCCCGCCGCACATGCACATGGTAGAGGAGCAGCGCAAAGCACAGCGCCAGCGCGCTCCACAGATAGCTCGTAGAGGCGGCGGGCAAGGCGCTCATACCCACATAGCCCTCGGAATCCACCACGAAGCACATGGCGCTGGCCACGCCCAGCGCTGCGCAGAGGAAAGCGCGCGGGATGCGAGAGGGTTGCCGCTTGCCCATTATCGTGTCTCCTTGTCGTGGGTGAGCCTGAGCAGGTTGAGGTTGATTTCAAACAGCTGGCGGTGCTTTTTGGCCACGGTGTCCAGAATGAAGCCGCATACCAGCAGAAGCAGGGCAAAGGTCATCATCACGCCGCTGACGATCAGCGTGGGAAAGCGTGGTACCAGCCCCGTGCGGAAAAATTCCGCCAGCACGGGGATGAACAGGATCAGCCCGGCCGCGCCGAAAAGCGCCGCAAACAGCCCGAAGAAGGAAAGGGGGCGGTATTCCTTGTACAGCCTTGCGATGGTGCGAAGCACGCGCATGCCGTCGGAATAGGTGTTGAGCTTGCTGACGCTGTCTTCGGGCCGGTCGCGGTATTCCACGGGCACGCTTTTGAGGCTCAAATTCTTGTCCAGGGCGTGGATGGTCATTTCCGTTTCGATTTCAAAGCCCTGCGACAGCACCGGGAAGGATTTGACAAACTGATAGCTGAACGCGCGGTAGCCGGTCATGATATCGCGCACGTCGCCTTTGAAAATGGTGTTGACCAGGCGCTTGACCAGGCGGTTGCCCAGGTTGTGAAAGGGCCGCTTGTTTTCGGTGTAATAGGTGGCGCTCAGGCGGTCGCCCACCACCATGTCCACCTTTTTGTTCAGCACAAGGTCCACCATTTCCCGCGCACTTTCGGCGGGATAGGTATCGTCCCCGTCGATCATCAGATAACAATCGGCCTCGATTTCCCGGAACATCGTGCGGATGACGTTGCCCTTGCCCTGCCGGTATTCGTAGCGCACGATGGCCCCGGCCTGACGGGCAATCTCGTCCGTGTGGTCGGTGGAGTTGTTGTCGTAGACATAGATATCCGCTTCGGGCAGGGCCGCGCGGTAGTCGGCCACCACCTTGGCGATGGTTTTGGATTCATTGTAGCAGGGAATCAGAACGGCGATCTTCATATGTACCTCCCAACGGGCCGCGGGGTTCAGGACGCCCGGACCTTGAGTACCAGCTTGACGATGGCGTGTTCCTCCGCGTCGCTGAGGCAGGGCACGTGCGCATCCTCCGGGAAGCATACGCAAAACCACCCGGCGGGAATCCTGACCGTGTTGATGGCGCGGCCGGGGAAGAAACCGATGTCCTTTTCGCTGTCGAAGGGCGTGTCGGCGGGACGGGACGACGCGGGGCACAGCGCGATGCGCTCCTCGCCGGTCACCGGCACATGGATATCGGCATATCGCCTGTGAAATTCAAAGGTCATGGGACGCGCGGACAGCGTGGGTTCGCTGACGGTGTAAAATACGTCAGTCCCCTGAAGCTCCACCCGGCTGCCCACGGCAAGCTGACCCGGCGTCAGGGAAGAGAGAAAACGCAGCGCTATATCCAGCTCGGGGCTGATTCCCAGGTAACGAAGAGCATTTTCCCATTGATCCAGGATCATGGCGCAAACTCCTTTCATGATCGGAATCAAATCTATTTTCAGATGTGTCCGGATGAATACAGTATATCATACTTCTGCGGAATCGCAAGCACGCGGGCGCACAAAAGGCCCGGCGGATCGTGCCGCCGGGCCAAAGCCATGCCGTTTATTTTGCGTATTCGGTGCTGCGGGTTTCGCGGATGACGTTTACGCGGATCTGACCGGGATATTCCAGCTCCTTTTCGATGCGCTTGGCCACTTCCTTGGCCAGCACCCGGGTGCCGTCGTCGGTGATATCCTCGGGCTTGACCATGATGCGCACCTCGCGGCCGGACTGGATGGCAAAGCACTTCTCCACGCCGGGGAACGAATTGGCGATCTCCTCCAGCTTTTCCAAGCGCTTGATGTAGTTTTCCAGGCTCTCGCGGCGCGCGCCGGGACGCGCGGCGGAGATGGCGTCGGCGGCCTGCACGAGCACGGCCTCGACGGTCTGGGGCTCGACGTCGTTATGGTGGGCCAGAATGGCGTGAATCACGTCGGGGCTCTCGCGGTACTTGCGCGCCAGCTCTGCGCCCAGGGTGACATGGGTGCCTTCCGCCTCATGATCGACGCCCTTGCCGATGTCGTGCAAAAGGCCCGCACGCTTGGCCAGCGCCACGTCCGCGCCCAGCTCGGCGGCCATCATACCGGCCAGATGGCTGACCTCGATGGAATGCTTGAGCACGTTCTGGCCGTAGCTGGTGCGGTAGCGCAAACGGCCCAGAATCTTGACCAGCTCGTGATGGATGCCATGCTGATGCGTTTCAAACACGGCCTGCTCGCCCGCCTCGCGGATCTGCTGATCCACTTCCTTGCGGGCCTTTTCCACCATTTCCTCGATGCGGGCGGGGTGGATACGGCCGTCCATGATGAGGCGTTCCACCGCGATGCGCGCGATCTCGCGCCGGACGGGGTCAAAGGCGCTGACGATCACCGCTTCGGGAGTGTCGTCAATGATCAGGTCCACACCGGTGGCGGTCTCCAGGGAGCGGATGTTGCGGCCCTCGCGGCCGATGATGCGGCCCTTCATGTCGTCGTTGGGCAGGTTGATCACGCTGACGGTGCTTTCGGCCACATGGTCGGCGGCGCATTTCTGAATCGCCAGGGCGATGATGTTACGGGCTTTCTTCTCGCCCTCCTCGCGGGCGCGCGTCTCGATCTCGCGCACCATGGCGGCAGCGTCATGGTAGGCGTCCTTTTGAATGCGGCTGACCAGCATCTGGCAGGCCTCATCCTGCGTCATGCCGGCGATGCGCTCCATCTCGGCCACCTGCCGCTGCTTGTCGTTTTCAATTTCCTCCCGCATCTTTTGCAGTTCGTTTTGCTTTTTGCCCAGCGCCTCCTCGCGGTTTTCCAGGGCGTCCTGCTTTTTATCCAGCGATTCCTCACGCTGCAGGATGCGGCGCTCGCTGCGCTGCACCTCGGCGCGGCGCTCGCGGCATTCCCGGTCCAGCTCGGTTTTCAGGCGCAAAACCTCCTCCTTGGCCTCGAGGATGGTTTCCTTTTTCTTTTCATCGGCCTTGCGCTGTGCGTCTTCCAACAGGTTTTTTGCGTATTCCTCGGTGCGGCCAATCTTCTTTTCGCCGGCCTGCTTGCGGTACAGATATCCGCCCGCCGCGCCCAGCGCCGCCGCCGCAACCGCTACGATGATCGCTACGATCCAGTCCATGGCGTACACTCCCTTCCGTTGATATTGCTCCCAGCTGGTTGTTTTCTCTTCATGCACGGAACGGCTTTTTGCTTCAAGCAAAAAAGCCGGCGAGCAGAGCTCGTGCGGCTATGTTGATTCGCTTGTTTGGCCATGTCCGCCCCTTCCGCGCGAGACAACACGGCACGGGAAAAGAAGCGGGCGTCGAGGCGCATACCCCGGTTTCGCCCCGGCAAAAGGCGCACGGGACGATGGACAGACCAAGTTCATATACCCTTACAAAACGCCGGAGCGTTTCAAAACCAACCCGTCGCTTAAGCGGACGCCAGTCCGCACGCGACGCGGGGGAAAGCCGGGAAATGGGAGTATATTTCGCAAAACAGCAAGGCTCTCGCAAAGCGCGATAAACCTGTATAGCCGACTGCACTATTATAGACGTTTTCGGGGGACGTGTCAAGGTGGGGAGAAACGCAAATAGCGGCCTTCACGCTTTTTTAGCGCAAGGCCGCAGTAAGGTTATGCCGTGACGGACCCTTCCGCCGCCCCGGCAGGATGAAACACGTTTTCAGGCTTTGGCACATGGAACTCGCAGCCCTTGTTGTAAAACACCTTTTCAGGCGGGGTTTCCAGCTGCTCGGGATGGCGCAGGCAGTTTTTCATCACCGCAAACAGCTTGGCGTATACCGCGCCGCCGCACACGCGCTCATCCACGGTAACGCCGACAGGCAGCGTGCACTTGCGCACCACATTGCCGCCCGCATCCACGGAATAGCCGCGCTGGGGCGTGCCCATGGAGATGAACATGCTGGTGTCGCCGAAATTGTAGATATGGTGGTACACGCGCATCAGGCCGATGGAGGCGTTGTTGGTGATGAACATGCTGGTGTGGAAGGGCAGGCCGTCCAGCAATGCCTTGGGCAGCAGGCCGTAGCGGTCCAGCAGCTTCACCAGCCCCACCACCAGATTGGGGAGCAGCGGAATCTTCAGCACGGCGGAGGCCAGCTTTACCGCAAAGCCGGAGGTTTCCGCCCTGCGGTTTTTCTGAACCATGTCCTTAATGCGCGCGCTGACATCATAGATGGTGTCGGTAGGATCGAAAAAGATCTTGACGGTGTTTTCCTCAATGCTGCCGTCGTCGGTGTCCATCAGCAACGTGAAGCTGGCGGTGAGCTCCCTGCGGTTGTAGAACTGCTTGTTCATGATGAAGCGGTTCACTTCCGGCACCTGCGACACGCCGCGCACAAAGCTGGCGATGAGGATTTCCATAAACGTGATTTTTACGCCTTCCCGGCTCTTTTTGGCGATGTAGCGCATCAGGGGTTCGTATTCCACATCGTAGTCCAGAAAAACCTGCGCGTCGCAGCGCATGGGCATGAGGTACGGGGTGATCTGCACGATGGGGTCCACATCGCGCACACGGCTGCCTTCGGGGCGGTGTCCAAACATGGCGTTCCTTCCTTTCCGTAATGGTTGGGGGACAGAGGGCCCCGCGCAAAGGGGCCGGGCGTCAGGCCACGCGGACTTCCAGCGATGATAAATAATGGCAATATATGATGATGAACCGCCGCACACCGCACAGCCGAGGCTATTGTAGCTCAAGCGGCGGGACAAGTCAAGCGAAGGGGCCGCCCCTTCAGGCCGCCCTTTCTTTCCTTTCCAGATAATGCAGCCAGTCGCCGCGCAGGAAATAGATCAAAAAGGCCACGGAGCTGAGCGCCCAGGTGATGGGATAGGCCCAGAACACCATCTGGATATTGCCGGATGCGCGCGCTACCAGCATGATGTAGCTGACGCGGATGACGCACCAGCACACCAGCATCACCAGCATGGGTACGATGGCCCGCCCCGCGCCGCGCATCACGCCCGCCACCGAGTGCGAGAAGGCCAGCAGGAAGTAGAACAGCGTAACCGTGCGCGCCTGCAGCGTACCGAAGGCGATGACCTGCGGATCGCCGTTGAACAGCGAAATCAGCCACGGGGCCAGCAGGTTGATACCCACGCCTACCACCTCGGCCATCATCAGGCTGCACAGGATGCCAAACCGCGCGCCGCGCCGGGCGCGGTCATATTGTTTCGCACCCAGGTTCTGGCCGATGAAGGTGGCCAGCGCCAAAGCGAAGCTGTTGATGGGCAGAAAGCCGAATCCCTCGATTTTGGAATAGGAGCCGCAGCCTGCCATGGCCATGGGGCCATAGAGGTTGATGGAGGACTGGACGACCACGTTTGCGATGGCGATGATGGAATTCTGCACCCCGGAGGGGATGCCCAGCGTGAGCAGCTGGCGAAGCGTCCGGCCATGAAAGCGCACCTTTCGAAACCAGATGCGGTAAGGCCCGGTGGTATGGCACAGCCGCCAGAAGCCCAGCGTGGCGCTCGTGGCCTGGGAGATGACCGTGGCCAGGGCCGCGCCATCCACCCCCATGCCAAAGCCCGCGACGAAGAGCAGGTCCAGCACCACGTTGACCACCGAGGAAACGATCAGGTAATACAGGGGATGACGGCTGTCGCCCACGGCCTGGAAGATGCCCGCCGCCGTGTTGTAGAGGATGACGAAGATGATGCCGCCGAAGTAGATGCGGAAATACAGGATCGAGTTGGGCAGCACGCTTTCAGGCGTACCCATCCAGATCAGCAGGTGGGGCGTGAGCAGCACGCCCGCGATGGTGATGACCACGCCCGCCACCAGGCCGAAGGCCACGGTGGTGTGCACGGCCGTGCGCACGCCCGCATCATCCCGCGCGCCGTAGTAGCGCGAAATGACCACGCTGGCCCCCGTAAAGATGCCGCTGAACAGCCCCACCAGCAGAAAAATCAGATGGCTGGAGGAGCCCACCGCCGCCAGCGCGTCGCTGCCCAGAAAGTTGCCCACCACCAGCGAGTCCACCACGTTGTAGAGCTGCTGGAAGAGGTTCCCCCAGAACACGGGCAGGGCAAATCGAACGATGTGCCGCCAGATGGAGCCCTCCGTCATGAGCGTTGAGCGTTCCTGCATAGTTGTATCGCCGGTCCCTTCTGAAAAACAGGTTTCCGCGCTCGGCCTTTTGTGGTATCATCCCAGGGAAGATGGCGCAAAGGGGGCGCATGGATGGGAATGTTTGAACGGGTCTATGCCGCCGTGAGGGAGATCCCGCGCGGGCGCGTGGCCACCTACGGGCAGATTGCCCGCAGGATCGGCAGCCCGCGGGCCGCCCGCGCCGTGGGGTATGCCCTGAGCGTGGCTCCGCCGGATGTGCCCTGCCACCGCGTGGTCAACCGGCAGGGCGGATTGAGCGCGGCGTTCTCGCCCTGCGGCCGGGAGACGCACCGCCTGCTGCTGGAGATGGAGGGCGTGGGCCTGCGGAAGGATGGCACCGTGGATCTGGAAAAATACCTGTGGCGCTAGGCGGGCTGCTTTTCTCCGCCCGCAAAGGCCAGATAGAGCGCAAGCCCCATCAGCGTGAGCAGGCCGCCCAGGGCCACCGGCCAGGTAGGTACCTCGCCGAAGAAGATCATGCTGAAGATCATCGCGCCCACGGGCTCGCCCAGCAGCGCAAAGCTGATGACGTTCGCGGACACGCCGGAAAGGGCATAGGCGAACACCGCATGGCCCAGGAGCGTGCTGCCGATGACCAGCCCCGCCATGTAGGGCAGGGCGGAAAGCGGCATGCGAAAGCCGCCGGACAGGGGCAGGCACAGGGCCAGCAGCAGCGCCGTGATCAGGTAGAGGACGGGGGTATAGACCTCCGCGGCCAGCGTTTGGCGGATCTGCCGCCCGGCCAGCCAGTGCGCGGCCATGAGCACGGCCCCGGCCAGAGCCAGAAGGTTGCTCCTGAGCGCTTCCTGTCCCGTGGCCTGCGCCTCCTGCCCCGACAGGCCGGAGAGGGCGATCGTCACCGCGCCCAGCAGCGCCAGCAGCGCGCCGGGCAGCGCGCGCCGGGGGGTGCGCTCCCGAAAGAGCACATAGCTGAAAAAGGCCACAAACAGCGGCTGCGTGCACACCAGCGCCACCGAGGCAAAGGTGCTCGTGCCGGTCAGCGAGGTAATCCAGGTGATGTAGTGCGCAGCCAGAAAGGCGGCGGCCAGCGCCGTCAGGCCCCACTGGGCGGGCGTGAGTTTCATGGGGATGTGCCGCCGGACGCACTGGCGCGCCTCGTAGGGCAGCATGAGCAGCGCCGCCGCCAGCATGCGCAAAAGCGCCACCGAGATGGGCGAGGCGCCCTCGTTCAGCGCGCCCTTGACCATGGGCCCGGAATAGCTGACCATGCATACCGCGAACACGACCAGCGCCATGGAGGAATGCTTTTTCATGGCTGTTCCCTCTCTCTTGTGTCGTTGGCTTCGACGGCGTCCCGCCGCCGCTTGAGCCATACCATCAGCACGGCCACGTCCGCGGGGTTCACGCCCGGAATGCGCCCGGCCTGGCTCAGGCTCAGGGGCTTTTTGGCTTTCAGCTTCTGGCGCGCCTCGATGCGCAGGCTGTCGATCCGGTCGTAGTCAGTATCCTCCGGGATGCGCCAGTCCTCCATGGCGCGTGCGCGCGCGACCTGGGCCTGCTGCTTTTTGAGGTAGCCCTCGTATTTCACGTTCAGCTCCGCCTGCGTTTCCACATCGGCGGGGAAGCCGGTCAGCTCCGGACACAGCTCCTTGAGCGAAGAAAGGGTGATGTCGGGGCGGCGCAGCAGGTCCTCCGCGGTCAGGGTGGCGGCGGTCGTGGGCTGGCCGTGCCCGGTCAGCCACGCGTCGCGCGCGGGCGAGGCCGGCAGCCGCACGGCATGCAGCGCGCCGAGCAAACGCGTTGTTCCCTCGCGCTTGCGCTCCATGAGCGCCATGCGCCGCTCGCTGGCCAGACCCCGCGCGTGGCTGAGCGCCGTCAGGCGCAGGTCGGCGTTGTCCTGGCGCAGCAGCAGGCGGTATTCGCTGCGGCTGGTCATCATACGGTAGGGCTCGTCCGTGCCCTTGACCACCAGGTCGTCCACCATCACGCCGAGATAGCCCATGTCGCGCGTGAGGATGAGCGGCTCGCGCCCAAGCAGCGCGCACGCGGCGTTGATGCCCGCGAGAATCCCCTGCGCGGCGGCCTCCTCGTAGCCGGAGGTGCCGTTGACCTGTCCGGCGAAGTACAGCCCCGGCACGCGCCGGCTTTCCAGGGTGAGGCGCAGCTCCGTGGGGTCGATGCAGTCATATTCGATGGCGTAGGCCAGGCGCGTGAGCACGCAGCGCTCCAGCCCGCGCACCGTGCGGTACATGGCCCACTGCACGCTTTCGGGCAGGCTGGAGCTCATGCCCTGCACATACCATTCCGGGCTGGACAGCCCTTCCGGCTCCAGAAAGAGCTGATGGCGGTCCTTGTCGGCAAAGCGGCGCACCTTGTCCTCGATGCTGGGGCAGTAGCGCGCGCCGGTGCCCTTGATATCGCCGCGCACCATGGGGGAGAGGTGCAGGTTTTCCCGGATGATGCGGTGCGTTTCTTCGTTGGTATAGGTCAGGTAGCACAGGGCGCGGTTGCGCAGCGGGAAGGACACGCCCGTGTCCGGATCGCCCGCGGCGGTCAGGAAGGAGAAGGGCACGATGGGATCGTCGCCGGGCTGGGGCTCCATCCGGTCAAAGTCGATGGAGCGCACGTCCACGCGCGCGGGCGTGCCGGTCTTGAAGCGCCAGAGCGAAAAGCCCAGGTTTTCCAGCGAGCCGGACAGCCCCTCGGACCGCAAAAGCCCCTGCGGCCCGCTGTTTTTGGAATACTGGCCGATGATGATGCGGCTTTTGAGGTACACCCCGCCGCAGACCACGCACGCCCGGCAGGCGATGACCTCGCCCGTCATGGTGCGAACACCGCTGACCCGGCCGCCCTCGGTGAGAATGTCCATCGCCTCGGCCTGGCGCACGGTCAGATGCGGGGTGGAAAACACAACGCCCAGCATGTCCTCGTGGTAGCGGCGCTTGTCGGCCTGGGCGCGCAGGCTGTGCACGGCCGGACCCTTGGCGCGGTTGAGCATGCGGCTTTGCAGGAACGTGCGGTCGATGCACAGCCCCATCTGCCCGCCCAGCGCGTCCACCTCACGCACAAGGTGGCCCTTGCCCGTGCCGCCGATGGCGGGGTTGCAGGGCATCAGGGCCACGCTTCCCAGGTCCAGAGTAAGCAGCAGCGTTTCCACGCCCATGCGTGCGGCGGCCAGCGCCGCCTCGCATCCGGCGTGTCCCGCGCCGATGACGATCAGGTCGTACATGATGTCCCTTCTTCGTGTTGATTTGCCCTCCGTCCGGCATCCGGGCGAAGCGCCCTAGGCCTCGCCCAGATATTCCTCCAGACAGAGGTTGCGGTCGCGCATCTCGGTGCTGTGGGGCAGGCCCACATAGCGGATGTGCCAGCATTCGGCCAGGAAGCCGGTGATGTCCTCCTTATCCTCCTGGTAGCGGATAATGAAGCCGTAGTCCCAGCAGTGCTTGTGCAGCCAGATCTGCTGCTCGGTGCCCTTGAAGATGGTGCTGGCCACCGTGATGTCAAAGGCCAGGCCCGTGTGGTGCTCGCTGGCGCCGGGATCGGCCACGGTGTTTCGCGTGGCGGAGACGGCCTTTTCCTGTGTGAAGCCCTCGGCGCGGTACTCGGCCACCTGCTCGTCAAAGAGCTCCTGCTGGTATTCATAGCTGCGGTAGCCCGCGCTGATCTGCCAGCCGGTCACGCCGTCGGCCTTGGCGGCCTCGAACATCTCGATCATGGCGTTTGCGGCGGTACGGTCGCCCTCGATGTCGCTGCCCTTGACGGTGACCAGGGAGGAAGGCATCACGTTTTTGAGCTTCACCAGGTCGTCCGGCTCATAATCCGCGCCCACGGGATGCTCCCGGTTGACCAGAAGGGGCATCTGCGCCGGGTCGGGCGTGGGGGTGATGGTCACCTGCCGGGCGTTGTCGCTGTAGAGGCTGGCGAAGGTCTTTTCCGCCGCTATGCCGTCCACATCCAGACCGTTCTGACGCTGGTAGAGGCGCACCGCTTCCTCCGTGCCGCCGCCGAAGTCGCCGTCCACCTCGCCGTCGTAGTAGCCCAGCTCCTTGAGGCGCTGCTGCATTTCCCGCACGGCGTCGCTGGCGTCGCCCTTTTTGAGCAGCGAGGGCGTAGCCGTGGGCGTGGCGGTGGGCACGCAGGTCTGCGCGTCCTGGGCATAGAGGCGGGCGCGCGTGGCTTCGCCCGCGATGCCGTCGCTGTCCAGCCCGTGCTGGGCCTGAAACACCCGCACCGCCTCGGCTGTGCCGGGCCCGTACTGGCCGTCCACTTCGCCGTTGTAATAGCCCAGCTCCTGGAGGCGCTGCTGAAGGCGCGTCACCTCGTCGCCCTTGACGCCCGTTTTGAGCAGCATGGGCGTGGGGGCAGGCGTATTGGCGGGATCGAGGGTCACCATCAGCATGCTGCGCACGTCCGCGGTGGGCGTGGGGGTGGCGGCGCGCTCGATCTCCAGCGTGCGGCGGCTGTCCAGCGTACCGGGCAAAAGCAGCGCGACCGCCACCGCGCCTCCCGCCAGCATGGCGCAGAGAACAAGGGTGATGGGTTTGATGTGTAGCTTCATGGCTTGGTCCTCTCCAGGGCGGCGGGAGAAGCGGGATCGCCCGTCACGCGCCGCCTTTCTTGCGGCTGTCCAGCTCGCCGATCACGGAAACCATCTCGTCCCAGTGCGCGTCCATGTCCTCAAGCAGCTTGAGCTGCGTGCGGGCGCGGACCAGGTTGTGATCGGGGCAGGCCACCTTAAAATAAACGTCGCCGTCGAGATAATCCGTCAAAAAGCGCACGCCCGTTTCCAGCGTCATCATCTTCGCCCCCACCGGCAGCGAGCGCAGCTCCTCCCCGGTGAGCACGTTCCCCACCTCGGACAGATAGCCCTCGGCATAGGCGCGGTAGAGCGGCAGGCTCAGGCGCACGCGGCCCAGGTCGCGCTCGTCCTCGGCCGCGGTGGAGGCCCCGTAGCGGATGGCGTCGCCGAAGTCGTAGGCGCACAGGCCGGGCATCACGGTATCCAGGTCGATCACGCACAGGGCGCGGCCGGTGCGCTCGTCCAGCAGAACGTTGTTGAGCTTGGTATCGTTGTGCGTCACGCGCAGCGGCAGACGGCCACAGGCCAGCGCGTCCACCAGCGTGGAGGAAAACGGCTCATAGGACAGGGCCAGATCGATCAGATCCCGCACGCCCCCGGCGCGGCCCGCCGCGTCACGGGCAACCGCCTCGTGCAGCGCCGCAAAGCGATGGGGCGTATCGTGGAAGCGCCCGATGGTCTCATGCAGCGAAGCGGCGTCAAACCCGTCCAGCATGGACAGAAACCGCCCGAACGCCCGGCCCGATTCGCGGAAGATCCTTTCGTCGCCGCTGCGGTCGTAGCTGACGGAATCGCTCACAAAGCTGTAGGAGCGCCAGTAGTCCCCGTTGCGGTCCACGGCAAAGAAAAGACCGTCCTGCGTGCGCAGCAGGCGCAGGGTTTCGCGCTGCGGGTCGCCCCCGCGCAGGACGATCTGCTCCCTCAGGTGCTGCGTCACCCGGAGCATGTTGTCCATCACGTCCGCCGGGTGGGGAAAGGCGGTCCTGTTGATGCGCTGGAGCACATAGCGCACGCCCTTCTCCCCCGCGGGCGAAAACAGATAGGTGTCGTTGATGTGACCGCCGCCGAAGGGAACCGGCGCCTCCAGCATGCCTTCCGGGGCAAAGCGCAGGGCCAGCTGCCCGATTTCTTCCGGGGATAGGTTGCTCATCGCTCGCTTCATCCTTATCCAATCGTATTCGCTCGGAGCATGGCGAAGAGGCCGCCATTAGGTCGTATTATAACATGGATCATCCGCGACAACAATCCCCCGTGCCGAAGGGGAACTTTAAGGGGAACTTTGTTGAATGATACAAGGCGGGAATCCTTGCTTTTTTTCAAGGGGTAGTGTATAATACCTGCGTAACCAAACGAAAGGGGGCTTTCAATTATGAAGTCTGTCAATATCAAGCTGAGCCTGGCGGAGAATGTCAAGTCCTTTGTGAACATCGTCAACCGTTATCCCTATGATGTGGACCTGCGCGCGGGCCGCCATGTGGTAGACGCCAAGTCCATCCTGGGCATTTTCAGCCTGGATCTGAGCAAGCCCATCACCTTGGAGATCTACACCGACTCCTGCGACGACCTGCTGAGCGATATCAAGCCTTTCATGGCCTGACGGCGCATCGCCTGCTCCGGCAGGTCCTTTTGCCGGCGAATCCTTGTTTGCAAAGGTCCGGTATCCTTCGAGTCCGGCGGCCGCTGCGGTGGGCTTGCAGCCTTGCGCGGCAAGGGTTCCTTTCGCGTCTTTCCGGCTCCGCCGCGGGCGCAGGAAAACGTGTTCTGGCGGAAAAGACCGATGTGGCCGGGATTTTTCCGATACTTTGATGGGCAAAGCTTCCGCTTTGCCCATTCTTTCGTTACGGCGCCCGGGGAGAAAAGCGCCGCCATGGAATCTGAGGAGGGTATGATGCCGTTTCTTTCGCCCAAACGCCGCGTCTCGGACGCGGAAAACAAGCTGCGGCTGCTTCTGTGCCTCCGGGCGCTGGGCATGGCCACATCCGATCAGCTCTGGCCCTTTGTGGCGGAGCTGGAGCTGATGGAGTACCTGCCCTATTGTCTGCTGCTGGACGAGCTGAAAAAGGACGGGGAGGTAGCCCAGGGCCGCTGCGCGCTGGAAGGCGTGCTCTATCTGACGCCTAAGGGCGAAAAGACCCTTTCGCTGTTGCGGGACAAGCTTACGCACACGGACTGCCGTCGCATCCGGGAGGCGGCGCCCGCCTATGCCGCCGGACTGAACGAGCGGCGTCAGGCCGCGGCGGCGTACCGGCGGGCCGAAGCGGGCCTGTGCCGCGCGGTGGGAACGGTGCGCGAGGGCGATGTGCCGGCGCTGGTATTGGATGTGCGGACCCCGCAGGAGGCCCTTGCCCGCGCGGTGGTGCATGGCTTCCGTACCTGCGCGCCCCGGCTGCTGACGCTTCTCTATACGCTGCCCTTTGAGGAGGACGTCGGGCCTCTTCCTGTTTTGCCGTATGAGGAGGCCCTGCGGGCCGCGGGGGAGGGCCATCCGGCTTTGGTGTCCTATGGGGGACGGGAACATGCCGCCGCCGTATCCCTGCGCAAAGGAGAAACCACCTTCGCCGTGCTGCTCCTCCTGCCCACGCGCGAGGCGGCGCAGGGCTGGGCCGCGACCGCGTGCCGGGCGGCGGAAACGCTGGCCGGGCAGGTGATGGAGCTGCTAAGCGGGGAGGAGGGCGCCGATGGGCTTTGACGCGCCGGTGGCAGCGGTGAGACGCGCGCTGGAGGACGCGGGCCTTTTTCGCGGAGGGGCCGGCCTGCTGTGCGGGGTGAGCGGCGGAGCGGACAGCGTGGCGCTGCTGTACGCGCTGTGGCGCCTGCGGTCGGAGGCGGGTTTTCGGCTGGAGGCCAGCCATGTACAGCATGGCCTGCGGGGCGAGGCTTCGCTGGAGGACGAGCGCTTTGTGCGCGCGCTGTGCGATGAGCTGGGGGTGCCGCTGCACGTGGAGAATGCGGGCCTGACCGGCGGCATGGAGGCTCCCGGCATGGAGGCGCGGGCGCGCGAGCGCCGGCGCGCCATCTTTGCACGGCAGATGGACGCGCTGAAGCTGGATGCGGTATTGGTGGCGCACCACCGGGACGATCAGGCCGAAACGGTGCTGATGCGCCTTCTGCGCGGCGCGGGCACGGATGGGCTCTGCGGAATGCGGGCGTGCGTGCCGTTTGGCCGCGGGGTGATGCTGCGGCCGTTTCTGGGCCTGGGCAAGCAAACGCTGGTCCAGGCGCTGGCGCAGGAGGGCCTGCCTCACCGCGAGGACGAGAGCAACCAAAGCCCGCTCACCCCGCGCAACGCCCTGCGCCTGGAGGTCCTGCCCGCCATGGAGAGGCTGTTTCCCGGCGCGGCGGGCCATATCGCGGAGGCGGCGGAGGCGCTCGGGACGGACGCAGGCTGCCTGGATGCGCTGGCCGAGCGGCTGTATGAAACCGCCCGGGCCGAATTGCCCCCGCTCCATGCGCTGCGGCGCGGACCGCTCGCCCGCGCCCCGGAGGCGCTGGCGCGCCGCGTGCTCCG
>UQEF01000035.1 GCA_900540045.1 uncultured Eubacteriales bacterium
CCATCGCCATCGAGCAGGGCCTGCGCTTCGCTATCCGCGAGGGCGGCCGCACGGTCGGCTCCGGCGTCGTGTCCAAGGTGATCGAGTAATCCACAGCCGCTTTGCACCGGCGGTCCTTTGGGCCGCCGGCTGCAAGCGGGCAATAGATATCTGTCGGCCCCTTCGCCCGTCAGCGGGCGGGCGAAGGCGCCTTTTCCCACATCGACGAGGAGGTGGCGAACGTGGCAAGCGTTGCCCGCAACAAAGTGATGCTGGCCTGCACCGAGTGCAAGCAGCGGAACTACAATTCCATGAAGAACAAGAAAAACACCCCCGACCGCATTGAGCTGAACAAGTATTGCCGTTTCTGCAAAAAGCACACCGTTCACCGCGAAACCAAGTAAGCCGGAAACGTCAACTTGCGAATGGAGTGAAAACCATGACGGAAAAGAAGACCAAGGGCGCGAAGCCGAACTTCTTCGTTCGCTTCGGGCAGGGATTCGTTGGCTTCTTCAAGCGCATCGGCCTGGCGTTCAAAAACATGTGGCATGAGCTTCGCAAGGTCACATGGCCCACGCGCGAGAAGCTGGTCAACTATTCGGTGATCGTGGTTCTCTTCATGCTGTTCATGATGGTCATCATCGGCCTGCTGGATACCGGTGCGACGCAGCTTGTGAACCTCATCATGAGCGCGTAAGGAGACAGCCATGGCTGAAAACAGCAAAGAGCCGTGCTGGTATGTCGTCCATACCTATTCCGGCTATGAGAACAAGGTCAAGGATAACATCGAAAAGTCCGTTGAGAACAACCCCGAGATGCAGCGCCTGATCTTCGACGTGCGCGTGCCCGTCGAGGACGTGGTGGAGATCAAGGGGAACAAGCGCGTGAAATCTCAGCGGAAGGTCTATCCCGGCTACGTGCTGGTGCATATGATCGAAACCAGCGAAAGCTGGTACCTGGTGCGCAACACGCGCGGCGTGACCGGCTTTGTCGGCCCCGACTCCAAGCCTGTCGCCCTCACCCCCGCCGAGGTGGACATGATGCTCTCCACGCAGCAGAACAGCGTGGAGTTCGGCATCGCCATCGGCGAGGAAGTGCGCATCCTCTCCGGCCCGCTGGAGAATTTCACCGGCGTGGTGGAGGACGTGGACACCGTGCGCCAGAAGCTGACCGTGAAGGTCAAAATGTTCTTGGGGCGCGAAATGCCCGTTGAGGTGGACCTGCAGGACGTTGAAAAGGTCCAGCCCAAATAAGGCGCCTGCGCGCCGCAAAGCTCCCCCCGGGGAGCTGTGGGAGGAACGGAACTGCCGTTCCGCCATGACCACATCGAAGGAGGTGCCATTCCCATGGCAAAGAAAGTCAAATCCATGATTAAGCTTCAGGTTCCCGCCGCCAAGGCGACCCCCGCGCCGCCGATCGGTCCCGCGCTGGGCCAGCACGGCGTGAACATCCCCGGTTTCTGCAAGGAGTTCAATGAGCGCACCCAGAAGGACGCGGGCATGATCATCCCCGTGGTCATCACGGTGTACACTGACAACACCTTCTCCTTCATCACCAAGACGCCGCCGGTTCCCGTGCTCATCAAGAAGGAGCTGAACCTGCAGACCGCCTCCGGCCGCCCCAACCGCGACAAGGTTGGCAAGCTCACCCAGGAGCAGGTCCGCAAGATCGCCGAGATCAAGAAGCCCGATGTCAACGCCACCGATATCGAGGCCATCATGAGCATGATCAAGGGTACCGCCCGCTCCATGGGCATCACGGTTGAGGAATAAGACGACCATTTGTGGGAGGACATTGTGCCGTTAGCACCACAGGAAGGACAGTAGCATGAAACACGGAAAGAAATATGTGGACAGCGCGAAGCTGATCGACCATCTCAACGCCTACGACCCCGCCGAGGCCTGCGAGCTGGCCTGCAAGACCAGCAAGGCCAAGTTTGACGAAACCATCGAGATTTCCGTTCGCCTGGGCGTCGATCCCCGCCATGCCGACCAGCAGGTCCGCGGCGCGGTGGTTCTGCCTCACGGCACCGGCCGCACCGTGCGCGTGCTGGTGGTCACCAAGGGCGACAAGGTCAAGGAAGCCGAGGCCGCGGGCGCGGATATCGTCGGCGGCGAGGAAATGATCCACAAGATCCAGACCGAAAACTGGTTTGGCTTCGACGTGATGATCGCCACCCCCGACATGATGGGCGTTGTCGGCCGCATCGGCCGTATCCTGGGCCCCAAGGGCCTCATGCCCAACCCCAAGAGCGGCACCGTGACCATGGACGTGGCCAAGGCCATCACCGACATCAAAGCCGGTAAGGTCGAGTACCGCGTGGACAAGACCTCCATTGTTCACTGCCCCATCGGAAAGGCCTCTTTCGGCCCCGAAAAGCTGGGTGAGAACCTGCAGGTCCTCATGGACGCCATCAACAAGGCCAAGCCCGCTGCCGCCAAGGGCACCTATGTGCGCAGCGTGTACCTCAGCGCCACCATGGGCCCCGCCATCAAGGTCAACCCCTTGAAGTTCTAAGGGCTGCCCGTCATCATCAGGCCCCCGCTCCGCATGCCGGAACGGGGGCCTGTTTCTGCAATGAGAGCGGCGCCGGGGCGGAAAGCGCGCGCCGCCCTTTGCCTCGCCCGCGAAGATATGCTATACTAGAAAACAGCGGCCGGGAGGTGAGCGCGGTGTTTCAGCGGGATTACATCCTGCGCATGATCGAAATGATGGGCGATCTGATGCGGCGCGTCAAGGAGCTGATGGACGAGCTTGCCCGGATGCGCCTGCTGGAGGAGGCCTGCCGCAGGCAATGCGGCCTACCGCTTTCGGCGCTGGAGACGCTCAGCACCGAAAGCCTGACGGAACTGCTGTCGCCCACGCCGCGCCTGTTTGCCAGCGAGCTTATCTACCTTCGCGCCACGGCCTCGCCGTCCCTCTGGGAAGAGGGCCGCATGCTCAGGCTCAAGAGCCTGCGCCTGCTGCTTACGCTGGCGCAGGAAGGGCCGCTTTGCGAGCTGCGCGCAGCGCGCGTGCAGGCGCTCAAGCTGGAGCTGATGGACCTGCTTTTGCCGGAGGACCTGATGGCCTGCGCCGCATTCCTCAGGCAGGGCGGAGCCTATGCAGATATGGAGGATGCGCTGTTTGAGGCGGCGGAGCGGTGCGCGCCGCAGGAGCGGGCGGCGTGCGTCCGCGAAGGGGGATGCATGCTGCGCGAGGCGGCGCGCGCGCCGGCAGAGGATCTGGCGTTTGGCCGCACGTCCGCGCATGAGCTGCGCCTGTCCGCGCGCGAGCTGGAGGCGCGCTGGGCGGCGGATGATTCACAGCAACCGGATAGAGGGGAAGAAACCCGATGATTTTGATCTCGGCACAGGATGTGCAAAAGAGCTTCGGCACCCATGAGGTGCTCAAGGGGGTCAGCTTCAGCCTGCAAAAGGGCGAGAAGATGGGCCTGGTAGGCGTCAACGGCTGCGGCAAGACCACGCTGATGCGCATCATCAGCGGCGAGGCCGAAGCGGACGGCGGCATGGTGCACAAAAACCGCGACCTGCGCATCGGCTATCTCAGGCAGGTGGACGACATCGCCCTGACCGATACGGTCTGGGAAGCGCTCCTGCGCGTGTTTGAGCCGGTCATCGCCATGGAGAGGCGTCTGCGCGAGCTGGAAGCGCAGATGGAGCAGAACGCCGATCCCCAGACGGCCCTGCGCCTGACGGGGGAGTATCAACGCCTGCTGGACCGCTACAACGAGGCGGAGGGCTATGCCTATGAGGGGGAGATGCTGGGCGTGCTAAACGGCCTGGGCCTCAAGCCCGACATGCACGGGCGCAAGGTGGGCACCCTCTCCGGCGGCGAGCGCACGCGGCTTTCGTTGGCCAAGCTGCTCTTGCAGAAACCCGACGTCATTTTGATGGACGAGCCCACCAACCATCTGGACCTGGAGGCCATCGAATGGCTGCAGGGCTACCTGACGGAATACAAGGGGTCTCTCTTGCTCATCAGCCACGACCGGTATTTTCTGGATCACGTCTGCACCACGATGGGCGAGATCCTCGGCGGCCGCATGATCAAATTCACCGGCAACTACACCGAGTACATGCGCAAGCGCACCGCGGACTTTGAAAACCGCATGAAGGCCTACAACCTGCAGCAGAAGGAAATCGAGCGGGAAAAGGCCATCATCGAGCGCTACCGCAGCTTCAACCGGGAAAAGAGTATCAAAGCCGCCGAAAGCCGCCAGAAGCGCCTGGACAAGCTGGAACGGCTGGAAAAGCCCGTCGAGGAGGGGCATGTGCGCTTCAGCTTTGAGGCGCGCCGCCGCAGCGGCGAGGAGGCGCTGGAGGTCAAGGGGCTGTGCAAGTCCTATGACGGCCAGCCCGTCTTTGAAAACGTGAGCTTCAAGCTGCGCACGGGCGATCGTGTGGCCCTGATCGGCCCCAACGGCGTGGGCAAGAGCACGCTGTTCAAAATTTTGACCCATCAGCTCACGCCCGACCGGGGCAGCGTGAAGTACGGCGTCAATATTGACATCGGGTATTACGACCAGCACCAGCAAAACCTCAACCCCGCCAACACCGTGCTGGACGAGGTCTGGAACAGCTTCCCCTCGATGGAGCAGAGCAAGGTGCGCGGCGCGCTGGGCCTGTTCCTCTTTACGGGCGACGACGTGTTCGACACCGTTGGGAGCCTCTCCGGAGGCGAGCGGGGGCGCGTGGCGCTGACGAAGCTGATGCTGCGCAAGGACAACCTGCTCCTGCTGGACGAGCCGACCAATCACCTGGACATGGACAGCCGCGAGGTGCTGGAGGACGCGCTGCAGGACTTTCCGGGGACGATTCTCGCCATCAGCCATGACCGGTATTTCATCAACCGGTTCGCCGACCGCGTGATGGTGATGAACGCCGACGGCGTGACGGAATATCTGGGCAACTTTGACGACTACGTGGAGAAGCGCGACCGTCCCCAGCCGCCCGCCCCCGCCGCCGAAGGCGAGGTGACGCGCACGGCCGCCACGCGGGAGCGCAAGCGCGACCGCCAGCAGGCGGCCCGTGCCCGCGAGCTGCAGGCGCAGGTGAAGCGGGCGGAAGAGGCGATCGAAGAAAACGAACGGCTTCTTCGTGAGCTGGAGGCGAAGCTGGCCGACCCGGCCACCTATGCCGACGCGGAGGCTGCGCGGGAGCTGGGCGAGCGCTACCGCGCCGAGCAGGCGCGCAGCGAAGCGCTCTACGAGGCGCTGGAGGCCGCCGAAGCGGAGGCGGAAGCGGCGGAATAGCCCGTGCTACGCATTTTGCAGGCAATGCAGCAGGTTCTTGCGGTATTCGGAAGGCGAAACCAAAAACGCCTTCTTGAACTGCGTGCTGAAATAAAAAAGATCATAGCCGATGGCGGCGGCCACATCGCTGATGGACAGCTCCGGATTTTTCAGCAGCATTTGCGCGTGACGCAGCTTATAGCGGATCACAAGCTGCTGGGTGGAGCAGTTCATGACATGGCGGCTGCAACGGTACAGGTGGCTTTGCGAAACATGCAGAGCCGCGCAGAGCTGGTCCACATGAACGGGCTGGTTCAGATGCGCTTCCAGATACTCAAAGAGCCGGGAAATGACGTACTGCTCGCGGGAGCTGTTTTCGGCGGGAAGCGCGGGCGTATTTTGCAGGCGGATCAGCCGGATCAGCAGAAGATGCAGCAGCGCGCGAAGCTGGGCATAGCAGCCGGGCCTGCACGCCCGGACATCCTCGTAGCAGGACATCAGGGCCGCGGTATCCGCAGGGGTCAGGATCTGCGGAAAGTGCAAAATGCGCGTGAAACCGAATTGCTGCAAAAACCCGTGCTCACGGGCATAAGGATGCAAATTGAAGAAAATTTCATAGGAGTCCACATGATCGAAGGTGGAGGCGCTGTAGACGGAATAGGGCGGGATGAGCATCACGCTGCCGGGAGCGAGCAGGAAATGCTCGTTCTGAGCAGTAAGGTCCGCCCTGCCCTGTGTTTGCAGCACCAGCTTGATGCGCGTGCTGACCAGATTTTTCAGGGTTTTGAAATCCTGCTGCGGCCAATGCGTAAAATAGTCGACCTCAATACGGAAATCGGCCAGATAGGCGGACAGCGGGTCCGCG
Organism: uncultured Eubacteriales bacterium; assembly: GCA_900540045.1. GTDB lineage: Bacteria > Bacillota > Clostridia > Christensenellales > Aristaeellaceae > Limiplasma > Limiplasma merdipullorum. The sequence continues at coordinate 6,078 of UQEF01000035.1, forward strand.
TCCGCGCGAAAGGGGTTGAACCGCTCGGTCAGTTTCATGCATTTCCTCCGTTGGACTGATAAACACAAATATGAAATGGGTATGATATAGGAAATCGATCGTTAAAAGTATATCATAGAACAGCGGCATTGGGAACGGAACAAAAATCGTCCGGACTTGCACAATCAGGAAAACAACAGCTACAGGAGGAAACGGAAATGAAAACTGGCAGGAAAAAGCTGCTCAGCCGCGTGCTGGTGCTGGCGCTTGTGATGGCGCTGACGCTGGGCACGGCGCTTGCTCCCGTGAGCGCCATGGCGCAGGCCACCCTGACGGATGGCACCTACACCGGCGCGGCCAACGGCATGGGCGGCGCGGTGAACGTAACCGTGACCGTGGAAGGCGGAAAGATCACCAGCGTTGAGGTCGGCGACAATCAGGAGACGCCCGGCATCAGCGATCCGGCGATCGAGCAGATCCCGGCGGCCATCGTCGAGGCGCAGAGCACCGACGTGGACGGCGTGGCCGGCGCAACCGTCACGTCCGACGCCATCAAGGCGGCCGTGGACGCCGCGCTCAGCGGCGAAGCCCCCGAAGAGGACAAGCCGCTGGAAATCACCGTTCAGCCGGACGTGATCGTGGTGGGCGCGGGCATGGCAGGCCTGGTGGCCAGCGTGCACGCGGCCGAGCTGGGCGCGAATGTGCTGGTGCTGGAGCAGAACTACCGCGTGGGCGGTTCCGCGAACACCGCGGGCGGCTCCATCAGCGGCGCCGGCTACAAGATCCAGAAGGAAGCCGGCATTGAGGACAGCGCCGAGGCGTTCTATAACGACTTCGTCACCATGGGCGGCGGCGAGGAGAACATGAACACCGAGATCGCCAGGGTGCACGCCGAGCGCAGCGGCGAGGCCATCGACTGGCTGCAGGACTACGTGGGCGTGGAGTTCTCCGATCAGGTGGACAGCGGCGGATACCTGACCATGAACACCTACCGCGTGACCTACACCGCGGGCGGCGCGTCCTCCGGCGGCGGCTCCTACTTTGTGAGCGCCCTGATGGAAAAGCTGCAGGGCTTCATCGACGCGGGCCAGGCCCAGCTGTGCCTGGATACGCTGGTCACCGACCTCATGTTTGACGACAACGGCGACGTGGTCGGCGTCAAGGTGGACGATGTGGAGATTCCCGCTCCCAGCACCATCATCGCCACCGGCGGCTATGGCTACTGCGAGCGCTGGCTCAAGGAGTACAACTTCACCAACATCACCTCCAATGACCCCGTCACCGCCATCGGCAGCGGCTACGACTTCGCCCGCAGCGCCGGCGCGGCCTTTGACAACATGGACTACTGCTCCTGCTACGGCGGTTCCGTGCCGGTCAGCGGCTTCCAGGCGTCGCTTCGCTGCAACATCAACTACAACGGCGCCATCTGGGTCAACACCGCCGGCGAGCGCGTCTTTAACGAGCCTGCCGCCACCTCCATGGACAAGCGGACCGTGTGGCGCACCGCCGACCAGAACATCATCTACATCGTGCTGGCCGAGAACATGCTGTCGGATGACAGCGCGCTCTTTACCGGCATGATGAGCAACTCCGCGCCCTTCACCAACGAGGAGAAGATCGCCGAGCTGCTGGATGAGGGCTACATGTTCAAGGCCGACACCATCGAGGAACTGGGCGAGATGATCGGCGCGGAGAAGCTGGCCGAGACCGTCGCCAAGTACAACGAGGATGTCGCCGCGGGCGAGGATACCGTCTTTGGCCGCACGGACAACCTGCTCGCCTTTGAGGAGGGCCCCTTCTACGCCGTGTACACCGTTCCCTACCTGATGATGACCGCGGGCGGACCGCGCATCAACGGCGACGCCCAGCTCGTGCGTGAGGACGGCACGCTGGTAGGCGGCGCGTACCTTGCGGGCGAGATCATCGGCTCGGCCAACATCGCCGGCCACAACACCATCGGCGGCATCGGCCATGGCCTGTGCGCCACGTGGGGCCGCATCTCCGCCGAGAGCGCGGTGAAGAACGCCGGCAAGTAAGCCCGCAGACCCGTTCCCGCATTCCGCCGAAAAACAGCCGGCCCGCAGGGGAGCGAAAGCTCCCTTGCGGGCCGGTTTTGTCTGCATTGGAATTTTCAGCGTTTGATGAGCACGACGGACAGGTCGTTGACGTTGGTGCCGGTGGGACCGGTGACGATCAGCCCGTCGATCGCCTTCAGCGCATGATAGGCATCGTTGTCCTGCAGCACCTTGTGCAGGTCCAACCCGGCGGCGGTCAGGCGCGCGGCGGAGCCTTCGTCCACAATGCCGCCCGCCGCGTCCGTGGGACCGTCGGACCCGTCGGAGCCGAAGGAGAACACGCAGGTGTCGCGGCATCCGGCGATGCCCTCGGCCGCGCCCAGCGCGATTTCCTGATTGCGGCCGCCCATGCCCTTGCCGGTCAGATGGACCACGGTTTCACCTCCGGCGAGGAAGGCCAGCGAGCGCTCCGTGTCCTGATGGTCGCGGGCGATAGCCGCCAGGAAGGAGCCGGCCTCGCGCGCCTCGCAGGAGAGACTCGCGGTGAGAAACACCGGTTCGTAGCCCAGCTCCCGGCAGGTGGCCGCCGCAGTGCGGCACAGCTGGCGCACGCTGCCGGTGACGAAGGTCGTGACGTTGGTCAGTTCCTTGGGGGTTTCCTGAGCCAGCAGGCCGCGCGCGGCATCGGACAGGCGCAGGCCGTAGCGGTCCGCAATTTCCAGCGCCTGCGCGCAGGTGGAAGCGTCCGGATACGCCGGACCGGAGGCGATCATGTCCAGCGGGTCGCCGATGATGTCGCTGAGGACCACGGTGTAGACATGCGCGGGCATGCACCGCAGCGCAAAACGTCCGCCCTTGACGGCGGAGAGGCGCTTGCGCAGCGTGTTGATCTCCACGATGTTGGCGCCGCAGGCCAGCAGTTGGCGCGTGATATCGGCCAGCTCGCCGGCGGGGATGAGGGGCTGCTCAAAGAGCGCCGAGCCGCCGCCGGAAAGCAGGAAAAGCACGCTGTCCGCTTCCGTCAGGCCCGATACCACCTCCAGCGCCCGGGCGGTGGCGCGGTAGCTGTTTTCATCGGGGACGGGATGGCCCGCCTCGTAGATCTCCAGGCTGCCCAGAGGGCCGCGTGAGTAATCGTACTTGGTCACAACGACGCCCGCGTCGATGCGCCCGCCCAGCCGCTCATGGGCTGCGCGGGCCATTTCCCAGGCCGCCTTGCCGGCCGCCACCAGAATCAGCCGCCCACCAGGCTGAAAGGCGATCTGATCCAAAGCCTGTCCCACGGCCGCGCCCGGAAGCGCATCGCGCAGCGCGGCGTCGAGAATGTGTTTTGCATCTTGGTTCATTTCGGTAGCCTCCATTGCGAGAAACAGAATGCGGGCCGCGGCGGGGGACCGCGGCCCGGAGGGGACGCCGCCTTAGAAGATGGCGGAGACGATCAGCACGTTGATGATGGCCGCGATGCCGATAATCAGCGTGCCCAGCGTCTGCGTCTTGTAGCCGTCCTGGGGCTCCATCTCACCAAAGTTGGTGACCACCCAGAAGTAGCTGTCGTTGGCATGGGAGACGGTCATGGCGCCCGCGCCGATGGCCACGACGACCAGCGCCGCGTCCAGCGGAGTGGCAAAGCCCAGCGTCATCATCAGCGGAGCGATAATGCCCGCGCTGGTGGTGATGGCAACCGTCGAGCTGCCCTGCGCCGTCTTGAGGATGGCGGCCAGCAGGAACGGGAAGAGCAGGCCCAGGCTTTCCAGCGTGGCGGCATGGGCGGTGATGAAGTTGACCAGATCGGTGGTGGCGATCACCTTGCCCAGCACGCCGCCCGCGGCGGTCACGAACAGGATGGGTCCGACGGTCTTGAGGGTATCGTCCGTGAGGACGTAGAATTCGCCCATCTTGCCGGACTGGGCCATGAGGATGACGCCCAGGATCAGGCCCACGGCCAGCGCGATGATGGGCTTGCCGAGGAACACGATGATGGGGGGATTGGAACCGGCCATGCTGAACGCGCTGGCCACGCCCATCAGGATGATCGGCACCACGATGGGGGCGAAGGACATGAACGCGCCGGGGAGCTTTCCGTAGCTGGCCACCAGCTCCTCGTAGGTCTGTCCGATGGCCTCGGCGTTGGTGGGCTCATCCTTGGCCTTGACCTTTTTGCCGATGAAGAGCGCGAAGATGTAGCCGGCGATCAGCGGCAGGATGGAGCACACCGCGCCGATGGCCATGACCAGCAGGAGGTTGACGTCCGTGCCCAGGCCACCCACGCCAAACAGCGTGTTCGCCGCCGCGATGGGGCCGGGGGTAGGCGGGATGAAGCAGTGGGAAATGTACAGGCCCATCGAAAGCGCCACGGTGCAGGCCACGGAGGACTTGCGGGTGCGCTGCACCAGTGCCTTGCGGATGGGGTTGAGGATGACGAAGCCGCTGTCGCAGAACACGGGGATGGACACGATCCAGCCCATGATAATCATGGCGGCCTCGGGGTGCTTCTTGCCCACGAGCTTAACGACGCAGTCGGCCATCTTGAGCGCCGCGCCCGTCTTTTCCAGCAGGGTGCCGACCATCGCGCCCAGAATGATGACGATGCCGATGGAGGTAAACGTGCCGCTGAAGCCCGCGCCGATCACGTCCGCGATCTGCGCAAGGTCAATGCCGGCGACGATGGCCAGCAGCAGGGACACGCTCATGATGGAGAGGAACGGATGGATCTTCCATTTGGAGATCGCGACGATCATGAGGATGATTGCGATGACGAATGCGATTACCAGTGGGATACCAGTCATGCGAGGACACCTCCTGAAAGATATGGGTTTTTTACCATTGCAGAAAAGCGCACGCTTTTCTGATCGGTTCCTGTATCCTGCGTTTTCTTTCATTCCCAAAATGGACGAAAGAAAAAGGAAAAGCCGCCGCTGAGAGCTTTACCAATGGCACCCTATATATCACAAAACACCCTCTAACTGGTTGACATTGTAACATAGATTACGAAAATGCACAAGGGGTTATGACAGGGTGGACGGCTGGCAATTCACATAAAGAAACAATGTACAGTATGCTTGAGCAATGCAGCTGAGACGCCTGTTTGCAGAAGTGAGATACTGAGTGAGCTTACTTTGCAAATCCTGTAATAAAGTCAGCATACAGCTGCCAGGCATCCATGTTTCCCGCCAGGTCGCAGTGCGTCATGCCGGGTACTTCCACATAGGTAACATCATAGCCCGCTTCGCGCATCATCGGCACGAATACGTCCGAATGATGCTCCTTGTTCACGGAGACATCGGCGTCACCGGCCACGATGAAGTAGGGCACATCAGGAAGCGTGCCGACCCAGTTCATCGGGTTGTGGACAGCAATGGCCTGGGCGACGGAGCAATCATAGTAGGAATAAGCGCGGTACATAGTGGCTGCACAGTCCGGACGTTCCGTAGCATGATAGGCGAGATCTGTCACGGGGCAGTTGGCGGCAACGGCAACGGGGGTGTACTTGCCGTATTTGGCATAGTTGAAAACACCGATTCCGCCCATGCTGCGCCCAAAGAGCACCAGTGGGATTTCATCCTTGACAAGATCATAGCGGCTGTAAACCGCGTCGAGAATTGCATCGATCTCATAGATCGTGTCAAAGCTCATCCAGTTCCAGGGCCCACTGTAAGGCCGAACAACCAGCACGCCGTGTTCGCCCAGATAGGTATCATACGTTTCCGGTTCGGTTTTGTAAGCATGGCCGTTGTTAAGGCCCTGAATATCCACCGCAACGGCGAGGATGTCACCGGCAAGCTGCCCGTCATTGACCCAGGCATAGGTCTTGAGCGTGTCGGCGTTGATGCTGAACACTGCTTCAAGCGGGTCCGCAGAGACTTCTACCCCGGTGGGGGACTGGCTGTGCGTAATCGTGTACTCCTCAAGCGGGGCAGGCTCGACAACCTCTGCTGATTCGCCAAGCGCCGTCGGCACGAGCATGACCGATAGAAGCATGAGACATACAAACAGTTTTTTCATAAGAGTTTAGCTCCTTTACAAACTCCCTTATGGTTTTCAGGATGCCGCCGGAGCGCCTTGCAAGCCGTGCCAGACGGCTTGCAAGGGCTGTTTTACGGCAAAGAATGTTACTTCCAAAGCACGCGGGTGCACATGTCGATGTACAGTTCACGCCATACATGCCAGCGATGGGCGCCGAAAGCGTAGTAATTGGTGAAGGAAATGCCCTCGGCCGCGAGCGCGTTCTGGGTGGGATTGACCTGCGAGAAGAACAGCCGGTCGTAAATTCCCACGCCAAAGGTCAGCGACGGGGTTTTCAGCTCGGGACGGGTCAGGTCGTACTGGGTGGGATTGTCGTTGGCGCCGCTCATGCAATAGAAGTAGCCGAAGTCCTCCGGATTGGAGATGTACATGTTGAAGGTACACATCGCGCCGGCAGACAGGCCTGCGAAGGCCCGGTCCTTGGGATCGGTGGACACGTTGAGGTGGTTCTCCAGCCAGGGAATCAGCTCATCCATGAAATAGGGCTGAGCCTGCGAAATCTGTTTGGTGTAGCTGGGATTGGCGGAGGAAGCGGCATTGCTTTCCGGCTCGCCGTCGATGGAGGTGATGCGGCTTCCGTCGGCATTGACGGTGCTGTAGAAGTAGACGCCGTCGCTGTCGCGGTTGTTGGTGGCAATGACGATCATCGGCTCTACCAGGCCCTCGGCGATCAGGTTGTCGGTGATATTGCCCAGCATGCCCTGCGCGGGCCAGTTGCTTTCAAAGCCGGCGATGCCGTGTCCGAGAATCACATACTTGTAAGGCTCGGCGCGGTCGGGGTCGTAGCCGTAGGGCAGATAGATGCCGATGGGAGCGTCATAGCCCAGGGTCGGAGAGGGCACCTCGGCAAACTGGATCGTGCCGTGCTGCTCGCAGTTGTCCTGATAGAGGGAATAGTCGGGACTCAGGCTCTGCTTTTCGGCATCGTAGGGCACGAGCACCTGGCTGTAGGCTTCCTTGCCGCGGTATTCGGTGGGCAGGTTCTGCGGGTCGGAAATGGTGGTTTCGCCGTTGAGGCGGAACTGGTAGCAGTAGGTGCCGCTGGCCAGAGGCATGGTATAGGCCCAGTAGCCGGTCTCCTCGTTTAGCGTCATCTGGTCAAAGGGGCGCACGGGGTTGACGTCATCGGTGTGAATCAGGCAGCCGTTGTACCAGTCGTTGGGATGAATTTTGGCGGCGCTGTTCTGGGAGGAGTAGTAAGGCTCGGAATAATACCATTCTCCGGCCACTTCCACGGTTTCATATTCGGGACCGTAGAAGCGGAAGGTGACCTTGTAGCCGGTGGGCGAGGAGTCGCTCTGGTAAACGGTGGTCCTGGTCAGGGCGTCGAACGCCTCATCGGTAAAGTCCTCTTCAGTGGTTACGCCGTCCCACCTGATGAAATGGGTCTGATAATCCACCTCGATCCAATCGTTTTCCTGAGCCAGCGCAGCATTGGCCGAACCAAGCAGCAGCAGCGCGCCGAGCAAAAGGGAAATCCATTTTTTCATGGCCGTAAAAGCTCCTTTCCTGTGTCGTCGAAAAAATTTTTTTCCAAAATAGAGACAGAGAAGGGGCGGCGGGGGCAGAGGCATCCGCCGTCCGAAAACACGCCGGAATCAATAGCCCGCGGGCAGCGTATCCATGGTGTGGTAGTAGTCGCGGTTCCAGGCCTGATCATCGCCGGTGAGGAACTTGGCGCCTTCCATCTCCTCGCCGCTGAGCAGCCAGGCAAAGAGCTTGGCAAGGTCCTCGTCGGCAGGAGAGGCATGGCCCGCGCCCATGTTGGTCCAGATGCCCAGCTTCTGGCCGGCCTCGGGATTGAGACGGTACACGTTTTCACGGAAGGTGTAGACCCAGTTGGGGTTGATGTGCGTATCCAGCTCGCCGCAGACGAACATCGCATCCAGATCACCGTCGTCGTAACGGGTCAGGTTTACGCTGGGCGAGAAGCTGTCAAAATACCAGACGGACTTGCTATCGGGCTCGCCGGGATCGCTGGGAACCGCCGTGTCGCCGTAGCCATTGAGATGATGCATGCCGGGCCGCAGCCAGTCAGGCGCGGTGACCACGCACAGGATGCGGTTGATGCGGTCGTCCAGTCCGGCCACCACCAGCGAGGTGTCGCCGCCCATGGAGTGGCCGCCCATGACGGATTCCACTACCGGGAAATGATCGTAGAAGTAGTCCAGCACGCGCAGCGTATCAAGCGAGGTGTTGCCCAGAATCTCCCACCCGTAGCGGTACATGTTCTTAAAGCAGGTGGTCAGAATCTGATCCTTGAGGGCGGCCACCTCTTCATCGCTGGCGGTCAGAGAGGTGACGGGGTCGTAGATGTTGGCCCGCTCCCCGTGGAGATAGTGGTCAAAGAACACGGCGGTGTACCCGTTTTCCAGAATGTACTTGGCATACGTGGTCACCAGGGATTCCTTGTTGCCCGACAGGCCGGAGAGGAAGATGCAGATCTTCATATCATCTCCGTCCTGATAGCCATCGGGAGTGATGTAATACACGGGGATCATATCCACCCAGATTTTATTGACCTGATAGTCGCCTATCGTGACCACGGACGGCTCATCGAAGGCATAGATGTAGGGCTCTTCGCCTTCGGCATGCGCGGCGGTCAGCCCCAGCAGCAGGACAAGCGCCAAAAGAATGGCACACAGTTTTTTCATGATAATCCTCCTCTTTGGCAGATTTGAATTGTATTAAGTTGTACGATCCAAAGGTAGACGTGCACGATACCTTTCAAAGCACAGTTTACCGAAAATCTCGGTAAAAGTCAATACCGAATATTTCGGTAAGGATAATAAAAGCATCAGGTCAACGAGGAGGCATGTCCATGGCATACCGAAGGATTCGGGACCTGCGCGAAGACCACGACTTGAAGCAGCGCCAGCTGGCGGAATACCTGCGCTGCTCACAACAAACCTACAGTGATTACGAAAACGGAAAGGTGGACGTACCCACCCAGGTACTGATTGCGCTGGCCATAGGGTATCAAACCACCACCGACTATCTGCTGGGCCTTTCCAATCAGCGTCAGCCGCCCGCGGGTCAACGGGAAACCGGGCAAACCGGATGCCTGACCCGCATGGAAAAATCCCGTCCCAAAATGAAGGCCTGCTGCGACAGGAAGCACGGGGAGTCCGGGCAGCAGGGCGTCAACGGACCGGAGCGCCAAACATAAACGCCGGTCTGCGGTGCGTCGAGGGGGCTTGACACATGTACGAAATCGTACTATACTGCAATGCAAGTACGATTTCGTACATGGAGGGAGAGAACACGTATGCCGCGCGACATGCGGTGGAAGCAGCTGATGCACATCCTTGGCGAGATTAACGGGGCGTATCATGATGCGTCGGTCAAAATGGGCCTTGCGGACAGCGAGATGCAGATTCTCTATTCCGTACACATGGCGGAGGGGAAGCTGTACCCCTCGGAGATCGCGCGGCTGTGCGGCATGAGCCGCCAGACGGTCGCTTCCGCCCTGCGTTCCCTGGAGAGCGAGGGGATTTTGTATCTGGAAACAGGCGCGGGCCGCAGCCGTCCCGTGCGCCTGACGCAGGCGGGGGAGGAGCTGTGCCGCGAGCGCGTGGCTCCGGTGGCCGCCGCCGAGGAAGCCATCTGGAACGGATGGACGGAGGCGGACCGGGACGCGTATCTGCGCCTGAGCCGTCAATACCTGGAGGACCTGCGCGCACGGGTGGAAGCGCTGCGTGGCCCGCAGAACGGAGGAAGGGCATGAACATTCGTCTTTCGGACCACTTCACCTGCCGAAGGCTTCTGCGCTTCACATTGCCCTCCATCGTGATGATGATCTTTACCTCTATCTATGGCGTGGTGGATGGCCTTTTCGTGTCCAATTTCGTGGGCAAGACGCCCTTTGCGGCGATCAACCTGATCATGCCGTTTCTGATGGCCTTCGGCGCGCTGGGCTTCATGATCGGCACGGGCGGGAGCGCGCTGGTGGCCAAAACCCTGGGAGAGGGAAAGCAAGATAAAGCCAACGCGCTGTTTTCCATGTTGATTGTGGTCACCCTGCTGACGGGCGCGCTGGTCGCGGCGGCGGGCATGCCGCTGCTGCGGCCCGCGGCACGGGCGCTGGGCGCGCAGGGGGCGATGCTGGAGGACTGTGTGCGCTACGGCGGCATTCTGCTGCCCGCCACGGGGGCATTCATGCTGCAAAACGTGTTCCAGAGCTTCTTTATCACCGCCGAGCGGCCGCGGCTGGGCCTGGCGGTTACGGTGGCGGCGGGGGTAACCAACATGGGGCTGGACGCGCTGTTCATCGCAGGGTTCGGATGGGGGCTGGAGGGCGCGGCGGTGGCCACAGTCATCAGCCAGCTGGTGGGAGGGGTGCTTCCGCTGGCGTACTTCCTGTCGTCCAATCAGAGCCTGCTGCGATTTTGCCGCCCTGCGTGGGATCTGCGTGCGCTGGGCAGAGTATGCCTGAACGGCTCCTCCGAGCTGATGACCAACCTGTCGCTGTCGCTGGTCAACATGCTCTACAACTTCCAGCTCATCCGCCTGGCGGGGGAGGACGGCGTGGCCGCCTATGGGGTCATCATGTATGTCAACCTGATCTTTTTAGGCGTATTCATCGGCTATTCCATCGGCAGTGCGCCGGTCGTCAGCTATCACTTCGGGGCGGACAACCGCGCGGAGCTGCGCGGCCTGCTTCGCCGGAGCCTGGGCATCCTTGCGGTGATGAGCGTGACCATGACGGTGCTGGCGGAGGCGCTGGCCTTGCCCCTGGCCCGCATCTTCGTGGGCTATGACGCGGCCCTGCTGGAGATGACGCGGCATGGCTTCATGCTCTATTCGCTGTCCTTCCTGTTCGCGGGCGGAGGCATTTTCGGCTCGGCGTTCTTTACCGCGCTGAACAACGGGGCGGTGTCTGCGCTGATCTCGTTCCTGCGGGCGCTGGTGTTCCAGATGGCGGCGGTGCTGCTTTTGCCCCGGCTTATGGGGCTGGACGGCGTGTGGCTGGCGGTGGTCGCGGCCGAGGCGCTGGCGGTGGCGGCGGCGGCAGCCTGCTTTGCGGCCAAGCGCAAAACCTACGGATACTAAAAAATGTCCCGGCGTTTCCATCAGAAAACGCCGGGACGGACTTTTTTTATTCCTCCTCGCGCACCCAGGTAAAGCGCGGGCCGCAATAGCCGTCGCGCTCCACCCGCTCATCCCACATGGACAGCGGACGTACCCACACGGCACGGTCGCCGTAGAGCTGGCGGTAGACGGCCATGCGCTCCAGCGTTTCGGAGTGAATGGCGGTGCAGATCAGCTGGTAGAGGTTGCCCTTGAAATGCCGGTACACGCCCGGCCTGGGCCCGCTCATGCGCGCCCCCGCTTCCACTGCAGGAAGTCCTCGAAGTTGCCCTCGTAATCCAGACAGCCGGGCTTGCCCAGGGGGAACTCGATGATGCGGTTGGCGATCTCGTCGATGAACTGATGGTCGTGCGAGGCGAAGAACAGGTTGCCGGGATAGGCCTGCAGGCCGTTGGACAGCGCCGTGATGCTCTCCAGATCAAGGTGGTCGGTGGGCTGGTCCAGAATCAGGGCGTTGGCCTTGCTCATCATCAGGCGGCTGAGCATGCAGCGCACCTTTTCGCCGCCGGAGAGGACCTTGGCGGGCTTGTAGACGTCGTCGCCGCTGAAGAGCATGCGGCCCAGGAAGCCGCGCAGATAGGTTTCGGTGGTGTCATGGGAGAACTGGCTGAGCCATTCGATGAGCGTGCCGTCAAAGTCCTGGAAAAAGCGCGTGTTGTCCTTGGGGAAATAGCTCTGGGAGATCGTAACGCCCCAGCGGAAGTTGCCCTCGTCGGGGTTAAGCTCGCCCACCAGAATGCGGAACAGCGCCGTCGCGCCCGCCTCGTTGTCGCCCACAAAGGCGATCTTGTCGCCCTTTTTGACGGTGAAGCTGACGTTGTCGAGCACCTTGACCCCGTCGATGGTCTTGCTGATGCCATCCACGAAGAGGATATCCTTGCCGGCCTCGCGCTCCGGCTCAAAGCCCACGAAGGGGTACTTGCGGCTGGAGGCGGGCATCTGCTCCAGCTGGATGGAGTCGAGCACCTTTTTGCGGCTGGTGGCCTGACGGCTCTTGGACTTGTTGGCGCTGAAACGGCGGATGAACTCCTGCAGATCCTTGATCTTTTCCTCGCGCTTCTTATTCTGGTTGCGGATGAGCTGCTGCATGAGCGTGGAGGACTCGTACCAGAAATCGTAGTTGCCGGCGTACATCTTGCACGTCTCGTGATCGACGTCCACGATGTTGGTGCACACGGCGTTGAGGAAGTGACGGTCATGGCTGACGACGATCACGATGGCGTCGCAGTCCACCAGAAAGTCCTCCAGCCACTCGGTGCTCTCCACGTCCAGGCCGTTGGTGGGCTCGTCCAGCAGAATGATGTTGGGGTGGCCGAACAGCGCCTGTGCCAGCAGCACCTTCACCTTCTGGCGGCCGTCGAGGCTGGCCATCTGGGCGTAGTGCAGCTCGGTGGGGATGCCGATGCCGTTGAGAAGCTGGGCGGCCTCGGTCTCGGCGTCCCAGCCGTTCATCTCGGCAAACTCGCCCTCCAGCTCCGCCGCGCGCTCGCCGTCGGCGTCGCTGAAATCCGGCTTGGCATAGAGCGCGTCCTTTTCCTTCATGATGTCGTAGAGGCGGCGGTTGCCCATGATGACCGTATCCATCACGGGGAAGGCGTCGTACTTGAAGTGGTCCTGCTCCAGCACGCTCATGCGGTCCTCCTTGCGCATGGACACGCTGCCCGTGGTGGGCGCAAGCTCGCCGGAGATGATGCGCAGCAGCGTGGATTTGCCCGCGCCGTTGGCGCCGATGATGCCGTAGCAGTGGTCGGGCTGGAAGATGAGATCGACGTGCTTGTAGAGCAGATCGCCGGCAAACTGGAGGGAGATGTCGGTGAGGGTCAGCATTTGGCGTTTGTCTCCTTTGCTTGTTCGTGTTCCCAGATCTGGTCGTTGAGCTGGTTGATGTTGCCGCAGCCCATGGTGAGCACCAGGTCGCCGGGCTGCCAGTGGGCGCGGAGGTAGGCTTCGGTATCGTCGAAGGTCGGGGTGTGCACGGCATTGACGCCATGGGCGCGCATGCCCTCGACGATCTGGCTGGCCTTGATATCGCCGGGGTCCTTCTCGCGGGCGGCGTAGATGTCGGTGACCAGCGTGAAATCGGCGGCCTGGGTGCAGGTGAGGTAGTCGTCAAAGAGGCGCTTGACGCGGCTGTAGGTGTGCGGCTGCATCACGGCCCAGAGGCGGCCGTGCGGCTGGAGGCGGGCCACGGAGAGGACGTTGCGCATCTCGGTGGGGTTATGGCCGTAGTCGTGGTAGAGCTTGACGCCCTCCACCTCTCCGGTCAGCTCGAAGCGGCGGTGCGCGCCCTTGAACTCGTTCATGGCGTGGCAGGCCATGGCCATATCCGCGCCCTGGCTGTGGGCGCAGGCCAGCGCGGCCAGAGCGTTGTAGACCTGGAACTCGCCCGGCACCTGGAGCGTGATCTGACCCAGTACATCGCCATGGAAGCACAGGCCGAAGGAGGCATGGCCGTATTCGTCATAGGTCAGGCGGCCCGGCGTATAGTCGCACCCCTCGCCCAGGCCGAAGGTGAGCCGCCGCACGGACAGCGCGGAGAACAGGCGCATGATGCGCGGGTCGTCGCCGTTGCCGATGGCGGCGCCGCCGGGGGGCAGGAGAGCGAGGAACTTGCCGAAGGTTTCCTCGATATGGTCGATGTCGCGGTAGAAATCGAGGTGGTCGGCGTCGATGTTGAGCACGACGGCCACGGTGGGGCGCAGGTGGAGGAAGCTGGCGTTGAACTCGCACGCCTCGGCCACAAACATGCCGCTCCTTCCGATGCGCGTGCTGCCGCCGATAAAGTCCAGCGAGCCTCCAATATGGATGGAGGGGTCCATGCCGCACTCCATGAGCACCTGGGAAAGCATGGAGGTGGTGGTGGTCTTTCCGTGTGCGCCGCACACGCCGATGGCGGTATCAAACCCCTCCATCAGCTGACCCAGCAGCGTGGCCCGCTCGATGGACGGCAGGCCCAGGCGTTCCAGCTCCACGCGCTCGGGGTTGTCGGGCAAAATGGCCACGGTGTAAACCACCAGATCCGCGCCGTGCACGTTTTCGGCGCGGTGGCCGATGGTGACGGGAATGTTCAGGTCGTCCCGCAGGTGGCGGGTGGTGTAGGTTTCCAGATTGTCCGACCCGGAAACGATGTATCCCTTTTCCTTGAGCATCTGCGCCAGCCCGCTCATGCTGGAACCGCCGATGCCGATCATGTGGATGCGCTTGCCCTGATAATCCCGGATATGCGGTACGGTCATGCTTGTTCACCCGTTTCCTCAAATGGCGCGGCCCCGCTTCCTCCCGATTTTTCGGAGGCGGAAACACGCTTGCAAAATATACCGATGATATTATACGCTGGAATGCGGGGAATAATCAATAGGGAGAAGGGACGGGCGACGATTTTGCACGTTTTTTGCGCAAGGACGGCATTGCTGCAAGAATGAGGGGGCAGCAAAGGCGGATTTCCAAACAAACTTATCCCCGTCCCGCAAAGGCTGGAATTGACAAGCATTCCACGCTGTGGTATAGTAAAGGGCGCGATTCTTTGACGTGTCACACAAGCAAATCCCCCCTCGCCAGGAGGGATAGGAACATCAGCATGGGAGGTACTGTGTAGTATGGATACGCCAGCCCTTAAAAACATCTGTACCCAGGTGCGGCGCGATATCATCAACATGACGGCGAACGCGGGTTCCGGGCATCCGGGCGGCTCGCTTTCGGCGGTAGAGATGCTGGTGGCGCTGTACTTTGACGTGATGAACGTCGATCCGAAGAACCCCTCTGATCCGGCCAGGGACCGTCTGGTGCTCTCCAAGGGCCACGCAGCCCCCGCCCTCTACGGCGTGCTGGGGGAAAAGGGATACTTCAGCACCGAAGAGTTCAAGAATTTCCGCCAGCTGCACAGCATCCTCCAGGGTCATCCGGACGCCAAGAAATGCCCGGGCGTGGACGCGTCTACGGGATCGCTGGGCCAGGGCATCTCGATCGCCGTGGGCATGG
Source organism: uncultured Eubacteriales bacterium (assembly GCA_900540045.1). Lineage (GTDB taxonomy): Bacteria > Bacillota > Clostridia > Christensenellales > Aristaeellaceae > Limiplasma > Limiplasma merdipullorum. Next base: position 21,164 of record UQEF01000035.1, read on the forward strand.
CGCTGGGCGCCAAGACCACGGGCAACCCCTGCCGCGTGTACACCATCTGCGGCGACGGCGAACTGCAGGAGGGCCTTGTGTGGGAGGCTTCCATGGCCGCGGCGCATTACGGCCTGGACAACCTGACCGTGCTGGTGGACAACAACGGCCTGCAGATCGACGGCAGCAACGATGAGGTGATGAGCCTGGGCGACCTGCACGCCAAGTTCACCTCCTTCGGCTACAACGTGATCGAGCTTGCGGACGGCAACGATATCGAGGCCGTGCTCGCGGCGCTGAAAATCCCTCCGATGAAGGGCAAGCCCACGCTGATTCTGTGCCATACGCACAAGGGCAAGGGCGTCAGCTTCATGGAAGATCAGGTGGGCTGGCATGGCAAGGCCCCCAACGAACAGCAGCGCGCCGAAGCGCTCAAAGAACTGGAGGGTTGAACCATGAGTGAAACAAAAGCCACCCGCGCGGCCTATGGCGAGGCGCTGGTCAAGCTGGGCCATGAAAACGACAAGATTGTGGTGCTGGACGCGGACCTTTCCAACGCTACGATGACGATGAACTTTGCCAGGGAATTTCCAAACCGGCACTTTGATGTGGGCATTGCCGAGGCCAATATGGTGGATATGGCGGCCGGCATGTCCACCATGGGGCTGATTCCGTTCTGCTCTACGTTTGCCGTGTTCGCCGGACGCAGCTACGACCAGATCCGCAACGGCGTATGCTATCCGCGCTTCAATGTCAAGCTGGCCTTCACCCATGCGGGCCTGAGCGTAGGCGAGGACGGCGGCAGCCATCAGGCCATTGAGGACATCGCCCTGATGCGCGTATTGCCCGGCATGACCGTGATCTGCCCCTGCGACGCCAACGAGACCTATCAGGCCGTGAAGGCCGCCGCCGAGATCAAGGGCCCGGTGTACCTGCGTCTGGCGCGCCTGGCCACGCCCGTGCTGGACCCCATGCCCTTTACCGTCGGCAAGGGCAATGTGCTGGCGGACGGCAGCGACGCGGTCATCTTCACCTGCGGCCTCATGGTCAGCGAGTGCCTCAAGGCGGCGGAGCTGCTCAAGGAAAAGGGCATGCATCCCGCCATCGTCAATCTGCATACCATCAAGCCTATCGACACCGAGCTGGTGCGCGCCTATGCGGCCAAGTGCAAGCGCGTTTACACGGTGGAGGAGCACTCCGTCATCGGCGGCCTGGGCGACGCCGTGGCCGACGTGCTGCTGAGCGGCGGCGTGGCGTGCAGCTTCCACAAGATCGGCGTGCAGGACCGCTTCGGCCAGTCCGGCAAAGCCATGGAAGTGCTGGCTGAATATGGCCTGACCGGCGCGCAGATCGCCAAGACCATCGCTGGCTGACAATTTCAAAGGGGCGGCGGAACGAAGGTTCCGCCGCTTTTTTTGATCGTCTCGAAGCAGATTCTGGAAACGGGCGGGGATGCGGCCGGGGCCGGATGCCGGAAAGGCGCGCGGGCTGCCATGAGGCGCCTAACGCGGCGCAGCCGGGAAGGCGTTCTCCAAGAAAGATACGCCGAGGGTTGGTTTTTGGCAGACGTGGACCGTCTAATCAGCAGGAGGTGACACGTATGACGCAGCAGCGCCCGGACGAGAGACGGGCGGCGGAGCTAAGCCGTCTGATGGCGGCTTACGAAAAGGACATCCTCAAGCTGTGCTGCCTCTACCTGCGGGATGCCGGCATGGCGGAGGACGCGGCACAGGAAACGTTTTTCAAGGCGTACCGCGCACTGGACCGCTTCCGGGGCGAGTGCGCGGACAAGACCTGGCTGGTGCGCATCGCCGTAAATACCTGCAAGGACATGCGCCGCGCGGCGTGGTTTCGCTTCGTGGACCGGCGCGTGACGCTGGACCGCCTGCCGGAACCCGCCACGCCGCCGGCGGCAGACAGCGTGCATCTGACGCTGGAGATCATGCGGCTGCCCGACCGGGAGCGCGACGCGGTGATTCTCTACTACTATCAGGGCATGACGCTTCGGGAGACGGCCAGGGCCCTGAACGTGAGCGATACGGCTGTGGCCAAGCGGCTCAGGCGGGCCTGCGAACGCCTGCATCTGATCTGGGAAGGAGGGGCGGACGATGCGTGAGACCAACCGGGAGCAGATCCGGCGGGCCCTGGACGAGTGCCTGTCCGGCATGGACGGCCGCCCATCGCTGGAAAAGCGGGTGCTGGCGCGAGCAAAGGGAGAGCGGCGCGGACCCAGACGGCTTTCGCTGGCGCTGGCGGTGGCGCTGCTGATGCTGCTGCTTGCGGCGGCTGCGCTTGCGGCGGGCGTGCTGACCGGATGGCTGCGCCTGCGGCAGGAGGATGTGGGCGCGCTGCATGGCTGCGTGTCATTGGACGGGACGCTGTACCTGTCCACCAGCGGCGGCCTGCGCACATGGAAGCCGGGGCAGGAGGAATCCACGCTGCTGGTGTCCATGGACGAATTGCAGGCGCAGGGTATCGGCTTTGACACGCTGCTCTACGCGGACGGGGACGCACCGGCCCTGCTGGACCGGAGCGGAAAGAAGCTCTGGCGCTGGCAGGACGGCGCGCTCGTCTGTACGCTGGACTACGCGGGCACGCCGATGGACCTGCCAAAGGAACAGTACCGGGCGGCGGTGATGCAGGACGGCTGGCTGTTTCTGCGCGCCGTAACGCCGGAGGGAACGGTGTATGAGGCGGACGTGTACCGGGCCGATCCCCTGACGGGCGACGCGGAGCGCCTGCCGCTGGAGGGCGTGACGGAGCTGTGCGCGTGGGAAGGCGGTCTGCTGGCCGTCGCCTGCGACGTGGACAGCGACGTATGCCGCCTCGTATCGGTGGACCCGGAGAGCGGGACGGTCCATACGCTGGACGAGCGGTCCATGCAGGGGATCGAGGGCGTGGCCTGCGACGGGAACACGATCTGCGCCATCGTGGACGGCACGCTGTCCCTGTGGAACGGCACGGGCTGGACGGCGCTGCAGGGCTACGCGCTCGGCCATCTGGACTACGCCTTTGCGGTGGTGGGCGAGGGCTACGCGTCCCTTGGCACGAACGACATGCAGTACGTTCCCTTTACGGAGGCGGGCAGCCTGCCCACGCTCACCATCCGCGGCTACATCAGCGCGGACAACATCGACGCGGATTTCCAGCAGGCCTATCCCGGCGTGGCCGTATCGCGCGCCGCCGACCCCTCGCTCACGGCGCGGCAGGTGGCCGAGGCCATCGCCGCCGGCGACGAAACCGACCTGTTCCACGTGCGCATGGACGGGGAACTGCTCGCGCTGATGCGGCAGGGCGGGCTTGCGCCGCTGAATGATTCGGACATCCTGCTTGCGGACACGGAGGGGATGCTTGCGCAGGTCGCGGACGCGGTATTTCAGGACGGGACGCTCTATGCCGTGCCCTCCCTTGTGCATGTGACGGTGTGGGAAGGGGCGGAGGAGGTACCCGCCACGCTGGAAGCGCTGCTGGAAAAGCATGCCGCATGGACGGAGGAGGCGCCTCTTGTGGCCCATGCCTGGGAGGGCGGCACATGGACGAAGGACGATTATGCGAACCTGCTGCTGACCACGCTGATCACGGAGGCACACAACGCCGGCAGGGCCGTGGACTTCCGCGGGGAATCCTTCGTGCGCATGCTCACGGCGCTGCGGAATGCAAGGCTGCCCGAAACGGAGGGCGAGGCGCGGCTGGACCCGGACGAGATTCTCTCGCTTTCGGGCTTTGAGGACATGCCCATCTCCGGCGACTGGACCTATGAGCCGGGGACCACACCCCCGCCTCCCTCGGCGCCGGACTGGCAGCTGCCGCCCGCCCTGTCGCCGGACGCACGGCGGACCGCCGGGGCCAACCTGCTGGTGTACGTGCTCAACCCCAACGCGAGCAATCCCCACGTGGCCATGACCTATCTGGAATACCTCTGCGGGCGTCGCGCGCTGTATGAGGAGGCGCTGCTCAAGCCCGCGTCCGCCAGCCCCGTGCTGAACCCCCAGATCGAGGAATGGATCGCGTGGATCATCGAGGACCAGCACGCGCTGGACGCCGAGCTGGGCATACCAACCGATGAAGCGGCTCTGGCAGCGCGTACGGACGCCATTCGCGCCGCGCCGGATTCCTGGGCAGTGACGCAGGGCCGGCTGGAGGCCTACCGCGAGGAGATCGCGCCCTACGTGGACCTGCGCCTTCACCCGCTGCTGGCCGGATCGCAGAAGCGGGACGGCGGCGTGTACGCCCGCATGCTCCGGGCCGTATGCGACTATGTGGAGGGCGGGGCCGCGCTGGAGGACTGCCTCACGCGGCTGGAGACCCTCGCCGCGTCCGTCCCTGCCGTTCCTTGACAAAGCGGGGATGCGGCGGTACAATCTGCTTACAGAAGGATGAAGGAGGGATGGGCCTTGAAGCAGTGCATGGACGCCGACAACCTGCACCGCAGGCTGCGCAAGATCATCGGCCAGGTGCAGGCCATCGACCGGATGGTGGAGGAGGACGTGCCCTGCGAGGACATCCTTTCCCAGCTCAACGCCGCCAAGTCGGCCCTGCACAAGTGCGGGCAGGTGGTGCTGGAAGGGCATATCCGACACTGCGTGCGCGACGGCATCGAGCACGGGGACGCGGATAAGACCATTGAGAGCTTCACCAAGGCGGTAGAGCGCTTTTCCAACATGGGATGAAAAACAGCACTTCAGAGCGGGCGGCAACGCCCGCTTCAGGCTGTCAAAAAACCCTTCAGGGAGGTTCGGAGGGCCGCAGTCCTCCGAGCTGTATTCCGAATCCAGCGACATGTGCGGTGGATTCGGAAGCCTTGCGCAGCAAGGTTTCCCTGCGCGTTTCCCCGGCCGCGCTGAAAGCGCAGGGGAAACGCGTTCTGTCGGAAAAATCGCCGCAGGCGAGCTTTTTCGACAAGCTGAATAAATCTTTTTATTATCTTTTCCCAAGGATGGATTTTGATTCTGAACAACAGCGCTTTTCGCCCGGGCAGAAAGGTTTGTTTTGTTATAGAACTGATTTGTTTTCACCGTTGCCGCGAGGGCTGGGCGCCTGTATAATGCAGGTACATTTTTGAAGGGAGCTGAATAGTATGGCAGGAAAAATCACGGTTGCAATGATCGGCTGCGGCGACTTTGCCCGCAACTTTGTACCTTTGTTTCAGGCACATCCATATGTTGAAAAAGTATATGTGTGCGATATCATCCCGGAGCGCGCCAGGGAGTATTCCCAAAGGTTCGGGGTCGAGATCATCGACACCTTTGAAAACGCGATAGCCGACTCCAAAATTACGGCCGTGGCCATCTTCACCCAGAGACATCTGCACGGACCGCTGGTCAAGGCGGCGCTGGAGGCCGGGAAGGATGTGTATTCCGCTGTGCCCATGGGCGTGTCCGTGGAGGAATGCCGGGAGATTGTCGAAACCGTAAAGAAGACCGGCAAAACCTATATGATGGGCGAAACCTGCATCTATTATCCCTGCTCCATGTACTGCAAGCAGCGCTACGAAAAGGGCGACTTCGGCACCTTTGTCTATGCCGAGGCCCAGTATCATCACGATATTTCCCACTTCCCCAAGAACTTTCGTGAGGATTTGGTCAATGCCGGCGTGCCGCCGTTCTATTACCCCACCCATTCCACGGCCATGGTGCTGCACGCGCTGAGCACCCGTGCTACGCGCGTTGTGGCCTTCGGCTATGCCGAGGCCCCGGGCAACGGGATTTATGAAAAGGGCGTGAACCAGTGGGACAACGTCTACTCCAACGGCTATTCGCTGATGAAGCTCGCCAACGGCGGCACTGCCCGCATCAACGAATGCCGCCGCATTGGCTATAAAGCCCCCAGCTCCTACATCAGCGCCTTTTACGGGACGAAGGGCAGCTACCAGTTCAGCAATGCCCAGCATATCTTTGCCCGTCTCACCCCCGAGGGCGTGGATGCCGTGGACGTAAGCAGCCAGGTCAACCCCGAAGCCATGGAAGCGCACCGCGGCGAGAAGGATTTTGTCAATTCGGTGGCAAACCACCGCTGGCAAGCGGAGGATCCTTCACCAATCCAGAAGGAACGTAACAGCTTGCTGCCCAAGAGCTACGCGGGCCTGTCAAACGGACATATGGCCAGCCACAAGCTGCTGGTGGATGATTTTTGTACGGCCGCATATTTTGAAAAGATGCCCACCGTCAATGCATGGCTGGCGGCCAGATACACGGTGCCCGGACTGCTGGCGCATGAATCCATGATCCGTGACGGACAGGCGTTTGACGTGCC
>UQEF01000036.1 GCA_900540045.1 uncultured Eubacteriales bacterium
CGGTCCGCGGGACCGGTCGCCGGATCATCCGCCGGATCATCCGCCGGGTCATCCGCCGGGTCATCCGCCGGGTCATCCGCCGGGGCGTCCGCCGGAAGGACCCCCTGCAGCCCTGACCCATTACGAGATCCCGGACGGTATCGAGGTGAAGAAACGGGATGATGCTCAATGAATCGCGCCGGTCGAGGGCGCATTTTGACCTGCCGCTGGCCCTGATGGTCTTCGGACTGGCCGGCTTCGGGGTGCTGTCCGTGGCCGTGGCCACGTTCAGCACGTCCTCCGAGGTGGAGGGCACGCTGCTCAACTACATCGTCGCCTCCTACTACGGGATGCGTCAGGCCATCTTTTTCCTGATTTCCCCGGTGGTGGTGGGCGTGATTACCTATTTCCCCTACGAGTTCATCCGCAGGCGAAGCACGCTGTTCTATTACGTGGCGTGCGGGCTGCTGCTGGTCGCTCTGGGCGGTCAGGCCGCGGGCGTGAAGGCCTGGATCGACGTGCTGTGGGGCTACACGATCCAGCCCTCCGAATTTGTGAAGCTGGCCTGCATCATCGTTACCGCCAAATACCTTGAAACCGAAACCGATCCCATGGGCAACCTGCGCGGCGCGGCCAAGGTCGCCGTGCTGATGGGCATCCCCTGGGCCCTCACGCTGGCCCAGGGCGAGATGGGCAGCGTGCTGGTGATGATCTTCCTCTTCGGAGTGATGATGTACTTCGGCGGCATGCGCCTCAAGCTCATGGGAGGCGCCATCGCCCTGGGCGTCGCCGCCCTCGCGCTGCTCTACGGCTACCTGATGGCCACAGGGTCCGATAACTACCGTCTGGAACGCATCCTCAGCTTCATCGACCCCACGCTGGTGGATGAAAGCGCCGTCTATCAGGTGACCAACTCCAAAATCGCCATCGGCTCCGGCGGGCTGAGCGGACGCGGGATGTTCGTGCAGGGCGCGTTCAGCCAGCTGGATTACGTGCCCGAGGACTGGACCGACTTCATTTTCTCCACCATCGGCGAGGCCTTCGGGTTCGTGGGCTGCGCGCTGGTGATTCTGGTCTACCTGCTCATCATCCTGCGCATGCTCTATCTGGCGCGGTACACCATGGACCGCTTCGGGCAGATGGTCATCATCGGCGTGATGGCCATGCTGCTGTTCCACGTGTTTGAAAACGCGGGCATGACCACCGGCCTCATGCCCGTGACCGGCATCCCCCTGCCCTTCCTCAGCTATGGAGGCAGCAATCTGGTGACCAACATGGCCGGCATCGGCCTGGTGCTCAACGTGATCAAAAACCGCAGCGTCACCATGATGCCCGGCATCGCGCCTCAGACCATGAGCGCGCGCAAGTGGATGAAGTGACGTCAATATAACGATTTTTAGGAGGCGAAACCATGAAGAAACGGAATCGGGCGCGCGGGCGCGCAAAGGCGGGACTGGCACTGGCACTGGCGTTGGCGTGCGCGCTCGCGGGCGCGGCCATGGCCGCGGAGGCGGACGCGGAGGCCGTCGCCGGGGCGGCGGACGGCCCGCAGGAGGCGTTCATGCAGGCGGCGCTGGAGGAGGCCTACGCCGGCATCGAGGCCGGGGACGGCGGACCGTTCGGGACGGTGATCGTCAAGGACGGCGAGATCGTCGGGCGCGGGCACAACCGCGTGGTGGTCAATCAGGACCCCACCTGCCACGGCGAGATGGAGGCCATCCGGGACGCGTGCAGGAACCTGGGCACCTTTGACCTGTCGGGATGCGAGCTCTACACCACCGCCGAGCCCTGCCCCATGTGCCTGGGGGCCACGCTGTGGGCCAACATCCCCGTGGTGTACTACGGCTGCACGCGCGAGGACTCGGACGGGATCGGGTTCCGGGACGAGGTATTCTACGAGTATCTGGCGGGGGAAAACGACCTGCTGAGGGTGAGCGAGTTCGAGCGGGACAGCTGCCTTGAGCTGTTTGAGGCATATACGGAGATCGAGGGAAAAACGGAGTACTGACGTGAACCTGTTGGAGAACCCGCCGGGGCCGGAAGGCCCGGCGGGTTCAGTGTGTCGAAAAGTCCGCCTATGGCGGCTTTTTTCGTAAGAACACGTTTTCCCTCCCCGTCAATCCCGGCGTTCTGCGCGCCGGCCGCGCGCAGCTCTTGTATCTGCTCACGCCTGCGGGTCGCTTTGCGCTTCGCCCAAGCGCCCGCGGGGCTGACGCTTCCCTTCGGCGCCCTGGGCGCGGGCGGGGAAGCGTGCAGGAAAACCCTGCTTTGCAAGACATCCCAACCCACCGCGCGGGCCGGCGAGGCAGGCAGCCCGCTGGAGGCAGGCAGACTCTCACGCGCGAGCGCGGGAGGCCTTCGTGAACTCTTCGATCCGGCGAAGGCGCGGGGCATTCGGGTTTCACCGCGGGATGCGGCCCTCCGAACCGTCCCAAAGGGGTTTCTGGCAGCCGGAGGAGACGGCTGCATCATAATCGACAAAAGAATCATGCACAGAAATCGGCCCTCCAATGAAGCCCAACGGCTTCTTTGAAGGGCCGATTCGCCTTGTTATCCGGTTTTTTGCGCAAGCGGTTCCTGCCTTTTCAGCAACGCGCGCCCGCCGGCAAACTCAATGGGAAAAGGGAAATTCTCCATGCTCCCAAAGCGGGTGAACGTTGTGGGGTCATTCCCACTCGGCAAGGTCGCTTGATTTATAAACAAATTAGCTTAGAAATCTGTCTTTTAAATTCGGTTTTATCCTCCTCATGGAGGACGTTTTTCATTATAGCACAGTTTTCAGTATCACGCCAGTATCGCAGACCATCTTGCTATCGTGTATTCTTTGCTCCCGGGACCGTTGCTCCTGCCATTCACCCATCGTGCCGTCATTCGTGCTTACTTTTTCAGCTGTGCTTCCAGCTCCCGGAAGCTCTCCAGCGCGCTTTGCAGGTTTTCGATGATGTCTCCTGCCAGCACATCTGGCTCGGGCAGATGATCGAGATCGGCTAGGGATTTATCCTTCATCCAGAAAATATCCAGGCTGGTCTTGTCCCGTTGCAAGATTTCCTCGACTGGGAATCTTCTGAAGCGCCCGTCCGGGTTGTCCGGGGACCAGGTCTCCGTGCGCTCGTGGCGGTTCTCAGGGTGATAGCAGCGGACAAAGTCCTCCAGATCGGCATCGGTCATCGGGTGTTGCTTGAGCGTAAAGTGAATGTTGGTTCGGAAGTCATAGACCCAGATCTCCTTCGTTTGCATCTGCGGGCTGGCCGGACGCTTGTCGAAGAACAACACATTCGCCTTGACGCCCGGCTTGTAGAATATGCCCGTGGGCAGCCGCAAAATGGTGTGAAGATCCGTGGTCTCCAACAGCTTTTTGCGGATGGTTTCACCGGCTCCGCCTTCAAACAGCACGTTGTCTGGCACAACCACCGCCGCTTTGCCCGTCGCGTTCAGAATGGTATTGATATGCTGGATGAAGTTCAGCTGTTTGTTGGAGCTGGTCGTCCAGAAATCCTGGCGGTTGTAAACCAAATCCTCTTCTTCCTCTTCCCCCTCCTCGTTGGTCATGGTGATGGAGGATTTCTTGCCAAAGGGCGGATTGGTCAGCACATAGTCCACCCGGTAGCCCGGGTCCATCAGCAGCGCATCCCCTTGCGTCACGGGCACGGTGCCGTAGATGTCGCCGATGTTGTGCAAATACAGATTCATCAGCGCCATTTTGAAAGTTGTGGCCACCAGCTCGTTGCCATAGAATGTGCTATTTTTCAGGAATTCTTTGGCGTCGCGGTCCAGCGTATAGCGCCCCGGCTGCGTCATGTATTCCTGTGCGGCCAGAAAGAAGCCGCCCGATCCGCAGCAGGGGTCTAAGACCCTTTCGACTTTGATACAAAAAAGCCCCGGAAATCCCTTGAAAATAAGGGGGGTCCGGGACTTTTGAGGTTTGTGTAGGCGTCTGGGATGAGCCCATGAGACTGATGCCATTTAGGTGGTTTCACCATCAAATGATAGCAATACTATCGTTGGAGAGTGGTTTCAATGTTCTCATATACTTTTGTACACAAAGCAAAGTGTTTTCGCCGATAGTTGAACCATGCAAGCCTGCACAGGCATCAACGCTGGCTTTGATATGGCTTCCCGTCCTTGTTATAAGTCAAATTGAACACCAAGTCGCTCAGCCATTTCTTGAATTCAGGATTGTCTGTGTACTGCTTGAACAGCTCCATGTTGTCTGCCATGATTGAGAAGATGACCTTCTGCAGCACTCGATCGCTTTCAGTGCGCGCCTCCTGCTTGTCGCTGTTACGCATGGCATTCTGATACTGTTCGTCACGGCTGACCATGCCGGGAATCTCCAGGATCTGGCGGCGGACGTTGTCCGCATCATTCCAGTTGATATTGCCAAACATATCATTGAAATCGGAGAGTATCGCGCTGAGCAGGTCCATTTCCGGCTCCTGTTTTCCTTTGGCAGTGCTGGTAGGGACAGGACCGACCTCGGCGTCTTCATCGGGAAGAATCAATGAAATGGTTTCCCGCTTCTCAATGCGATAACTGTCCAGATCAATGGCCTCCAGAATGCCCTGGGCAAAGTCGTCCTCCTGCGGAGAGGGCAGCTTTGGAATCAGCATGTTCAGGAAGATTGACAGCTTTTCCCACTCGGGATTGCCATAGGGCAAAATAGCGCTCAGAAAGCCGTAGGTGCGCACAAAACCCTTTGCCGCGCTCTTGAACTTGATCTGTCTATCCGTTTCAAGCTGCTTATACAGGGCGGCACAGGCATCCAGCACCGGGTCCAGCTGGTCGCGGTCCGCGCCATCCAGATACCGATTCACCAGCTGTTCCACCTGCTCGTCCGAGTATACCTGGTCTGTCTCCATTTCGGCAATCAGGTCGTACAGCTTGTTTGGGTCGGTCTCACCGGACAACAGCGTGGTCTTGTAGTACCGGGAGAAAGACTGGATGATGTCGTCCGGATTGTTGAAAAAGTCCAGCACAAAGGTGTTGTACTTCTTCGGACATGCCCGGTTCAGACGGCTGAGCGTCTGCACCGCCTTGATGTCATAGAGCATCTTGTCCACATACATGGTGTGCAGCAGCGGCTCGTCATAGCCGGTCTGGAACATGTCCGCCACGATGAGAAAACGATAGGGGTCCTTCTTGAAGGTCTTAGGAATGGCCGCGTCCGAAAAGCCATTCAGTCCAGCAGAGGTGACGGGCGGCTGATGTTCATCCAGCTGCTTTTCTCCCGAAAAAGCGATGATCGCTTTGTAGGGGCTGCGCCGGTTGGCCAGACACCTGTTCACCGCATGGTAATAATCGATGCAACGCTCGATGCTGCTGGTGATGATCATGGCCCGGGCCTGGCCGCCGATCTTTCCCTTGGCGATGACCTGATCGTGAAAGTGGCTGACCATCATGTCCGCCTTTTCGGCGATGGTAAACGACTGGCTTTCCACAAATGCGCGGAGTTTTTTCTGCGCCTTTTTCTTGTCGAACATCGGGTCATCTTCCACGATTTTTTTGAGCCGGTAATAGCTGTCGATGGGCGTGTAGTATTTGAGCACGTCCAGAATGAAGCCTTCCTCAATGGCCTGCTTCATGGTGTACACGTGGAACGGCCGATGTTGTACCTCGCCCTTCTCATTGAGAATCGGGTTGCCGTATGCATCGACAACCAGGGTGCCGAAGGTTTCCAGCGTCTTGTTCTTCGGTGTGGCGGTAAAGGCGAAATAGCTGGCGTTGGTCAGCAGCTTTTTGCCCTCGCACATGGCATTGATCTTGTCCTCGTTGTCCATATCCGGGTCGGCCATGATGGCGGAAAGCGTCATGTTCATTTTGCCCGCGGTCTTGCCGTTCTGGCTGGAATGTGCTTCATCGATGATGATAGCAAAATGCCGGTCCTTGTGGTCTTCGCTGATCTCGGGCAGCACATACGGGAATTTCTCAATGGTGGTGATGATGATGCGGCGTCCATCCTCAATGGCCTTGCGCAGGTCGCCGGAGCTCTGCGCCCAGGCAACCAGCTTGCCAACCTGCGCAAACTGGCGAATGGTGTCGCGAATCTGCTTGTCCAGAATCACGCGATCGGTGACCACAATGACGGAATCCACCAGCAGATTCCCCTGTGCATCCTCCAGCCCGGTGAGCTGGTGTGCCAGCCATGCAATCGAGTTGGATTTGCCGCTTCCCGCGCTGTGCTGGATCAGATACCGCTTGCCCACGCCATGAGCCTTGACGTCCGCCAGCAGGCCTTCCACCGCCATCAGCTGATGATAGCGTGGGAAGATCTGCTTGTACTTTGTTTTCCCGGTCTCCTCGTCCTTTTCCTCGATCAAGGCAGCGTAGTTTTCAATGATGCGGGAAAGCATCTCCTTGGTGAGGATTCGCTTCCACAGGTAATCCGTCATCAGACCGTCCGGGTTCGGCGGATTGCCTGCGCCGTCCTTGTATCCCTTGTTGAAGGGCAGGAACCAGCTTTCCTTTCCCAGCAGGCGGGTGCAGAACTTCACCTGCGCATCATCCACCGCAAAGTGAACCATGCAGCGCGTGAATTGGAACAGTAGCTCCTTGGGGCTGCGATCATGCTGATACTGATAGACCGCATCATCCACGTTCTGTTTGGTGAGCTGGTTTTTCAGTTCGAAGGTAATCACCGGCAGGCCATTGATGAAAATGCACAGGTCCAGCGACAGCTTGGTTGCATCAGGGGAGAAGTGCAGCTGGCGCGTGACGCTGAATATGTTCTTGGCATACAGCTGCGCGGCGGTAGGGTTGTTCACGCTGGGCGTCATGTAGAACATCACCAGGCTGGCCGGGTAGACCTTGACGCCCTTGCGCAGCACATCGATGATGCCGCGCTTGGTGATCTCATCCCGCACGCGGGAGAGGAACTGCGCGCGCTTGAGCGGGTGGGTTTCCAGCTGTAACTTTTCCACGGCCTCCGGCTGGGTGTCCTTCAAAAAGCGGAGGAGGCGCACGGTGTCAAGGGCGTATTCCATGTTGTAGTCATGGCTGTGCCCCTGCTCGTAATGATTCTGCTCGACAAGCCACTTCACAATCAGGCTTTCGAGGCCGGATTCTTTCGTATTGGTGAAAGGCAAGGTCACTCCTCCTTTGTAGGCCGACTATTTAACCGATCCGAATCATCAATGTACATTTCCCGAATATCAGAAATGCCCGCAACTTTTGCAGCAGAACGTACCAATCTGCGCTGGTACGGCGGATTGGCCAGCATGAAGTCAAAGGTACGGGTGGCGTGCTGGTCGGAGGAGAGCGTAGAGCCGAAGGCGATATGCAGCGCCTCCTCGCCGTCGCCCTTGAGCATCATGTCCGCCTTGGCGATGGCGTAGGTCTCGGGGTTGATCTCCTGCCCGAACAGGTGGATGGACACCTTCTTGCCGGACTGTGCGGCGACGGCGTTCAGGCGCTCCTGTGCCACCGTGAGCATTCCACCCGTTCCACAGGCTCCGTCATAGCACGAGTACGTGGCGTCCTTGATCTGGTCGGCGATGGGCGCAAACACCAGGTCTGCCATCAGCTCCACGACGTCGCGGGGCGTCCAGTGCTCGCCAGCTTCCTCGTTGTTGGCCTCATTGAAGCGGCGAACCAGCTCCTCAAACAGCGTGCCCATGGCATGGTTGTCCAGGCCGGGCAGATCGCCGCACGGCCTGGGGCTGAGGTTGACATCCTTGCTGACAAACTTCTGAATCACCGCACCAAGAATATCGGCGTCGACCATGGTTGTGATCTGGTTGCGGAACTTGAACTTGTCCAGAATCTCCTGAACGTTGGGAGAAAAGCCGTCGAGATACGCTTCAAAATCCGACTTGAGCTTCTGGCCTGCCGAGCGGCCGGTCAAATCGCGCAGACAGAAGGGCGAAGCGTTGCAAAAAGCCTGACCGGCGGCGTTGCACAGTGCGCCCCACTGGTTTGTGATGCCCGCGTCGTCCAGCACTTTCTTCATACCCAGCACTTGCTTCTTGGTGCCCTCCAACACGGCGTCCAAGCGGCGGATGACCGTCATGGGCAGAATGACATCGCGGTACTTGCCGCGCACATACACATCCCGCAGGCAATCATCGGCGATGCCCCAGATGAAATTGGCGATTGTATTGAGCAAATGGGCGTCCATGGTATGTCCTCCTCAGTCTGTAATTGTACCTTCCTTGATGTGATACTCAATATGATGCTTCGCGCAATATTGAATCACTTCTGCAGCTTTGTCATTGTAAAACTTTCTATGCTCAGTATACGGGAGAATCTTGGTGTCGATGATGTTGTCCTTGGATTCCCAGGTGTGTTCGCGGATGCGCTCACGCTTTTCGCTGCGGTAGATGCTTACGAAATCCCCAAACCGCATGTCGGGATCAGCGTTCTTCTGAAGGAGAAACTGCCGCTCCCATTCCAGCGCGTCGCGTTTGAGCTTGAAGCCGCGCTTCATCTTCTTGCGCTTTGTGCCGGTAAAATCCGTGTAGTAGAACGAGGCGTAAAACGTTCCGTGGGCTTCATCCTTGTAAGCGGGCAATCAGATCACCTCCTTTTCAGTCAGACCGTAAAACTGTTCCAGGAAATACTTTCGACTGACGCGTCCCGAAACCGTGGTGTACCCCATCTTCTGAAGCTTTTCATTCCAGACATGGATCATCTTGTAGGCAGACGCCTTAGACACGCCCAGTTCCTCTGCCACTTCCTGTGCATTCATCAGAATCGTGTTTTTCATAGAGCCTCCTTTTAGATGACTATATATTTTTGCTTAGTCATCATCTGTATTATAGCACTAAATAAATACGTTTAGCAAGTTTTTTGAAAATTTTATCTAACTTTTTTTATTTAGAAATTCTTGATGCCCGCAGGGGTGTGTGCTATACTGTTTTTGAAGTGATGAAACACGGGGGAGCACGAATATGGCAGTAGGCGACCGGATCAAGCGGATACGGAATTTCCGCAAGATGACGATGAAAGAGCTGGGGATGGCCGTTGGATTCGATGAGAACAGCGCCGACGTACGCATTGCCCAGTACGAAAACAACTCCCGCAAGCCCAAGGAAGAGCTGCTCAGGAAGATTGCCAGCGCACTGGATGTCAGCTATGAATCCCTTGCGGATGCGACGATGGACGACGCCAGCGGTATTCTGCATGCGCTGTTTGAGCTGGATGACCGCTATCCGTGGATGCACCTGGTCGAGACGACCGACAACACGGATGCTTCCGTGCCGCATAAGCGCATTGCCATTTGCTTTGACTACAACCTGCTCAATGATTTCATGACCGAGTGGATGCTCAGAAAGCAGCAGATGCGCAGCGGGGAAATCACCCGGGAAGAATACCAGGAGTGGAAGCTGAACTGGCCGCAGACGGCGGACGACTGCGGGAAGTTTGAACCCAAGAAAGCATGGCGCAAAAGCAAATAGAGACATAAAAAGCCCTCCGAAACTTGCCGTTTCGGAGGGCATATTCATGTCTCTCCAAATTGTCAGAATAACGCTTTCAGTATCAAATCAGTAGCAGGCAAGGAAATGAGGACTCAAAATCCTTGCAATGCCTTGATTTTTTGAACTCTCAGGGTTATTCCCACTCGATGCTCGCCGGCGGCTTCGTGGTGATATCGTACAGCACACGATTGCATCCCGCCACTTCGCCCACGATGCGCGTGGCGACGCGGCCCAGCAGGTCATAGGGCAGGCGGGCCACGTCGGCGGTCATGAAGTCGTCGGTGGTCACGGCGCGCAGGGCCACGGCGTAGGCATAGGTACGCTCGTCACCCATTACGCCCACGGAGTGCGCGCCCGTCAGCACGGTGAAATACTGCGATACCTGCTTGTCCAGTCCGGCGGCGGCCATCTCCTGGCGCAGAATCAGATCGCTTTCGCGCACGATGCGCACCTTATCCGGCGTGAGCTCGCCCACGACGCGAATGGCCAGGCCGGGGCCGGGGAAGGGCTGACGGTAGACCAGACTCTCCGGCAGACCCAGCGTCAGGCCGAGCCTGCGCACCTCGTCCTTAAAAAGCATGCGCAGCGGCTCCACCAGGCTCTCAAAGCCCAGTTCGGCGGGCAGGCCGCCCACGTTGTGGTGGCTCTTGATGACCGCGCTGCCCTGCGCCTGGCCGCTTTCGATCACGTCGGGGTAGATGGTGCCCTGGGCAAAGTGGTCGCGCTTGCCCAGCTTTTGCGCCTCCTCGCGGAAAACCTCCACAAAGTCGCGGCCGATGATCTTGCGCTTTGCCTCCGGATCGGTCACGCCCTTGAGATCGCGGAAGAAACGCTCGGACGCGTCCACATGCACCAGCTCCACCGGGAACACGCGGGTGAATACATCCACCACCTGATCGCTCTCTCCGGCCCGCATGAAGCCGTGATCCACGTATACGCAGGTCAGGCGGTTACCGATGGCCCGGTAGAGCAGCGCCGCCGCCACCGCGCTGTCCACCCCGCCGGACAGCCCCAGCAGCACCGTGCCGTCGCCCACCTGCTCACGGATCTGCTCAACCGCCATGTCCGCATACGCGTCCATGCTCCAGTCGCCTTTGCAGCCGCAGATACCGAAGAGAAAGTTTTCCAGCACCCGCGCGCCTTCCTCGGTGTGCGTCACTTCGGGATGAAACTGCACGCCGTAGAGGCGGTGCGCATCGTCGGCCATGGCGGCCACCGGGCAGTCCGCTGTGTGCGCAATGGCCATAAAGCCCTCCGGCGGGCGCGCCACCTGATAGGTATGGCTCATCCAGCAGGGGCTCTGGGGCCGGAGCCCTGCCAGCAGGCCGCCGTCTACCCGGTCCATGGTCACATCGGTGCGCCCGTATTCGCGGCGCGTGCCGCGCTCCACCGGCGCGTCCAGCAGGTGCGCCATCAGCTGCATGCCGTAGCAGATGCCCAGAACCGGCACGCCCAGATCAAATACGCCTTCGTCCACCTGGGGCGCCCCCTCATCCAGCACGCTGGCAGGTCCTCCGCTGAAAATGATGCCCATGGGCTGGACGGCCCGGATATCCGCCAGCTGCGCGCTGCAGGGCAGCACGCAGGAATAGACCCCGCGCTCACGTACACGCCGGGCAATCAGCTGGGTGTATTGGCCGCCAAAGTCCAGAATCAAAATGCATTGAGGAGCTTCCATAAGACTCGCATTCCCTCCCCTTCAGGATGCCGGGGACAGCCCCCGACGCAACAAGGCCTATTTTGCCACAAAATTTCGTTGCGTGCAAGGGGCATGGATGGAGCGGACACTCCTTTTTGGAGAAAAGGGCAGAATCCGGGGAAAAGGGGACCGGGACGCCGGCTTTCTGCGGCGCGTGACGGCTCTGAGGGAGGGTACGCCGGCCCCGGCGCTCCGTCCGGGCGGACAGGGAACCGCGGGAGAAAAACAGCGGGCGCAGAACCGTCATCCCTTCGTTTCTTCCCTCTTGACACCCATTTCCAAACGTGCTACCTTTATAAAGCTGTCCGGGCGGCCAGGCGATCGCGTGGCATGCCATGAGGAAAGTCCGAGCATCACAGGGCAGGGTGCCGGCTAACGGCCGGTGAAGGCAACTTCAAGGAAAGTGCAACAGAGATAGACCGCCCCGCGCACCCCGCGCGGAGCAAGGATGGAAAGGCGAGGTAAGAGCTCACCCGCGGCCTGGCGACAGGCTGGCGCTGTAAACCCCACCCGATGCAAGATCCGACCGGGAGCGATACGGCGGCCCGTCGTGCTCTCAAAGAGATCGCTTCAGCCGTGCGGCAACGCGCGGTGGAGATAGATGATCGTCCAACGACAGAACTCGGCTTACGACCGCGCCGGCAGCACCTCTACAGGCGGGATGGATGGATGCCCGCTTTTTGTCGTATCGTCAAATCAGGAAGGGGCGTGCCGCCGCATGCGGTCCGAACACAACCGCTTTTCCCTGCCCGCTGCGTGGAGCGCTCTGGCGGGCGCGATGTTCGTTTTTGTGCTGGGGCTGCTGACGCTGGGGCAGCCGGCGCTGTCCCGGTACTATCAGAACCTGAGCCTGGCGGGCAACCTGGCGCTGCTGCCTGCGGCGCTGGCGGGCGTGGCGCTGCTTTTGTGGGGCCGGGCCCGGCTGGAGGCGGCGGACGCGCGGCACGGCGGCAAAGGGGCCCTGTGGCGCATGCGGGCGCTGTTTGCGGCGGTGCTGGCGGTGCAGCTGGTGGTGGCGCGCTGCGCCTGGTACAAGATGGGCTGGGACATCGCCAATGTCTACACCACGGCCGAGGAACTGGCCCGCGGACAGGCCCTCACCGACCCGGACTATTTCCGCCTGTGCCCCAACAATGCGCCCCTGACCATCCTGCAGGCCGTCCCCATGTGGGTGGCCGTCAAGCTGGGGCTCGCGGTGCCGTTTGTGGTGCTGCCCTATCTGGACGCGGTGCTTTTGAACCTGACGGCATATTTCACGGTGCGCTGCGCCCAGCGCATCACCCCAAGCCGCTGGGCAAGGGGATTTGCCGCGGCGGTCTCCATCCTCTGGATCGCCCTGTCGCCCTATGTGCTCTACCCTTACACCGATACGTGGGCCGTGCTGTTTCCCGTGCTGGCGATCTACGCGTGGATGACCGTGCGCCGCCCGGCGCTCAGGTGGGGACTGGTTTCGCTGGCGTGCTTTGCCGGCGCCGCGGTCAAGCCCACGGTGCTGATCGTGCTCATCGCGCTGGGACTGCTCGGCCTGTGCCGCTTTCTGGGCCGTCGGGATTTTTCCGCCGCCGCATGGAAACGCGCGCTGGCGGTGCTGGCCGCGCTCGTGCTGGGCGCCGTGCCGGGGCAGGTGTTCCAGCGCGCGTCCACGGCGTATCTGGCGGGCAGCGCCGTCCCTCAGGAGCAGCTGAGCGAAACGCACTACCTCATGCTGGGCATGAACGGCGAAACCTACGGCGGCCATTCCCCGGACGACGTGGCGTTTTCCCAGTCGTTCGCATCCCTGGCCGACCGCCAGCGGGCCAACCTGCAAAGGGCCTGGGAGCGGGTATGCGAAAAGGGCCTGTGGGGCAATGTGCGCTTTTTCACCATTAAACTGTATAAGGCCTATGCCGACGGCAGCTTTGCCGCCAATTCCAGCTTTCTGGACCTGGAGATTCCCCGCCGCACGGATGCGCTGAGCACTTTTGTTCGCAGCCTCTACCATCACCGCGGCAGCCTCAACCCGCTGTGCCACACGCTGGCCCAGGGCCTGTGGCTGGCGGTGCTGGCGCTGTGCGCGGTCGCGGCGTTTGCGCGCCGCCGCCGCCCGGAAGCGCAGGCGCTCACCCTGGCGATTCTGGGAGCCACGGCCTACCTGCTGCTCTTTGAGGTCTGGCCGCGCTACCTGTTCGTTTTTGCGCCGCTGTACGTGCTTTTGGCCACGATGGCGCTGGACCGTCCGCTTTTTGTGCGCGCCGGCGAAAAGCGCCAAAAGGCCTGACGGTTCGCCTTGCGCGCCCGTCTCCGGATGTGCTACAATAGCGGCGCCCGCGGCTTGACCGCGTGCCTGATTCAAAGGAGAAAACGCCATGTACCTGATCGTCGGTTTGGGAAACCCCGGCGCCCAATACGCTCACACCCGCCATAACGTGGGCTTTGACGTGGTGGACACGCTGGCCCGCAAGCTGGGCGTGACCATCGGGCGGGAGCGGGACGAGGCCCTGCTTGGCGAATGCTTCATCGCCGGGCAAAAGACCATCCTGGCCCTCCCGCAGACCTACATGAACCTGAGCGGCGAGGCCGTCTCCCGTCTGGTGCGCTGGTACCGCCTGCCTCCGGAAAACCTGATGGTGGTCTACGACGACGTGGACCTGCCCCAGGGAGCCATCCGCATCCGCAAAAACGGCAGCGCGGGCACGCATAACGGCATGCGCAGCATCGTGGGCCTGCTGGGGTACGAGAACTTTCCCCGCCTGAGGGTAGGCGTGGGGCAGCGCAGGCCCGGCTACGAGCTGGCCGACTGGGTGTTGGGCCATTACCTGCCCGGCGAGGAGCAGCAGACCGCCGACGCCGCCTATGCCCTGGCCGCCGACGCCATCATTGAGTACATCACAAACGGCATTGAAAGCGCCATGTGCAAGTATAATACCAAAAAGACCAAAAAACCGCCCGAACCCGCCGAAGGAGCCGACGCATGAACGAGGGCCTCTTTACCGCCTACCAAAGCCTGCCCGCCTGGAAGCGGCTGATGGAGCGCATCGGGGAGGGCGGATGCACCGCCCTGTACGAAATCGCCGAAGGAGAGCGGCCGTTTCTGGCCGCGGCGCTTTCGCATGCCACGGGGCGGCCCGTGCTGCTGGTCGCGCCTACGGAGCTGATCGCCCAGCGCCAGGCGCAGGACATAGAGCGCCTGACCGGGGACGGATGCGCCATGCTGCCCGCGCGCGACATCCAGTTCAGCCGCGCGGCCATGAGCCGCGACAGCGCGTGGCAGCGCCTGAGCGTGCTGGACGGCCTGACCGCCGGGCGGGTAAAGGTGCTGTGCGCCAGCGTGGACGCGCTTTTGGACCGCTGCGCGCCCCGCGCCCGCTTTCAAAGCGCGGCCATCACGCTGTCAGAAGGGGGCCGCATTGCGCCGGATGGGCTGATGGAAGCGCTCATCCGCGGCGGGTACGAGCGCGTGCCCATGGTGGAGGGCCGGGGCCAGTGCGCCATGCGCGGCGCGATCGTGGACGTGTTCCCCGCCAACGCCGCCGACGCGCTGCGCATCGAGTTTTTTGACGACGAGATCGACAGCCTGCGCCGCTTTGACTGCATCAGCCAGCGCAGCATCGCGCGGGTGAAGGGCGCGCGCATCGCCCCCGCCACCGAATGCCTCGTGGCCGATGCTCAGGCCGCCGCAGACCGGCTGAAGGCCGCGCTGGAAAAGGGCGTGGGCCACGCCATGGAATCCGCCGCGCCCGGGCATGCCGCGCCGGGGCCGGACGGGCTGTCCTCGCTGGACGATTTTTTGAGCAGCCTGGACGCGCTGGAGGCCACGGAGGACCTGCTCGCCCAGCCGCAGGGGAATGACGACGGCGCCCGCTCCGATGAGGCCGGAGCGGAGGCGCGCGCCGCCTGGAAGCGCCACCTGGACGACGTGGACCGCGTGCGCGCGGGACAGGTGATCCGCACCGCGCCCATGTGGATGAATGTGCTTTTGGACGATACGGCGCTGGTGACCGACTACCTGGACGATCCCATCGTGCTGCTGGACCGGCCGGACCAGTATCAGGTCCGCCTGCGCGCCGCCGCGGACGCTTTTTCGGAGGCGTACGAGGACGCACGGCTGCGCGGCGACGCCTTCGACGCGCAGAAAGACCTGCGCTTCACCTATGAAAACCTGCTGAGCGACCTCAAGGCGCGGCCCGCCGTGTGCCTGAGCGACACGGTGGGCACCTTTGGCCGCTTTGCGCCGGACGAGGCCATCGCCTTTGGTTCCCGGCCCTCGATGCCCTATCAGAGCCGGCTGGAGCCGCTGTGTCAGGATATCGCCAAATGGAAGCAGGAGGGCGCCTGCGTGGTGCTGCTCACCGGCGGCGAGGCGCGCGGACGCAGGCTGCAAACCGCGCTCGCGGCGCAGCATGTGCCCGCCTCCTACTGCGCCACACTGGACGGCAACCTCATCGCGCGCGAGGTGCTGCTGCTGCCGGTGTCCTATACCAAGGGGTTTGTGAACCTGCCCGCGGGGCTGTGCGTCATCAGCGATTCCGATATCTACGGCACCGCCTACCAGCGCGCCCGCAAGAAGCAGACCGCGGGCGAGCGCATCGCCTCCTTCACCGACCTCAAGGCGGGCGACTACGTGGTGCACGACCTGCACGGCGTGGGTCTGTTCAAGGGCGTGGTGCAGCTGGAAAACGACGGCGCCAGGCGCGATTACCTGCTGATTCAGTACGCGGGAAACGACAAGCTCTACGTGCCTGCCGACCAGTTCGACCGGGTGACCAAGTTCATCGGCTCCGAAAACGCCGCCCCCAAGCTCAACCGCCTGGGCGGCCAGGAATGGGAACGGCAGAAGAGCAAGGTCAAGTCCGGCCTCAAAAAGCTGGCCTTCGACCTGGCCGAGCTCTACGCCAGACGCTCCAAGGAGACGGGCTACGCCTTCAGCCATGACAACCCCTGGCAGCGGGAGTTTGAGGACCTGTTCCCCTACGAGCTGACCGAGGACCAGCAAAAGAGCGTGGCTCAGATCGAGGCCGACATGGAAAGCCCGCGCAACATGGACCGCCTGCTGTGCGGTGACGTGGGCTACGGCAAGACCGAGGTGGCCCTGCGCGCGGCCTTCAAGGCCGTGGTGGAGGGCAAGCAGGTGGCCATTCTGGCCCCGACCACCATTCTGGTGCAGCAGCATTACAACACCATCAAAAAACGCTTCGCGGGCTTTCCTGTGAAGTTTGACATGCTCAGCCGCTTCCGCACGCCCAAGGAGCAGCGCGAAATCGTCCGCAAGCTGCGCGAGGGCGAACTGGACCTGGTGGTGGGTACGCACCGCCTGCTCAACAAGGACGTGCAGTTCAAGGACCTGGGATTGCTCATCGTGGACGAGGAGCACCGCTTTGGCGTCAGTCACAAGGAGAGCATCCAGCACATGAAAACCCGCGTGGACGTGCTCACCCTCTCGGCCACGCCCATCCCGCGCACGCTGCATATGAGCATGGCGGGCATCCGCGACATGAGCATTCTGGAAACGCCGCCGGAGGAACGCCTGCCCGTCAAGACCTACGTGATGGAATACGACGATAACGTGATCCGCGAGGCCATCCGGCGGGAGCTGGCGCGCGGGGGACAGGTCTACTTCCTCTACAACCGCGTGCGCAGCATTGAAAAGATGTACGACCGCCTGCACCAGCTGGTGCCGGAGGCGCGCATCGGCATCGCGCACGGGCAGATGCGTGAAAACGCGCTGGAGGACGTGATGCTGGACTTCTACGCCGGGGCGTATGACGTGCTGCTTTGCACCACGATCGTGGAAAGCGGACTGGACGTGCCGGAGGCCAACACGCTGATCGTCTTTGACGCGGACCGCTTCGGCCTCTCCCAGCTGTATCAGATCCGCGGGCGCGTGGGGCGCAGCAGCCGGCAGGCCTACGCCTACCTGACCGTTCGCGCTGGCAAGCTGCTGTCCGAAACGGCGGACCAGCGCCTCTCGGCCATCCGGGAGTTTACGGAGTTCGGCGCGGGCTACCGCATCGCCATGCGCGATCTGGAGATCCGCGGCGCGGGCGACGTGCTGGGGCCCCAGCAGAGCGGCCACATGAGCACCGTGGGCTACGACATGTACCTCAAGCTCATCGAGCAGGCCGTCAGCGAGGCGCAGGGCGTGGAGGTGACGCCGGAGCTGGACACCCGCGTGGAGCTGGCCGTGGACGCCTTCCTGCCGGAGAGCTACGTGCCGGAGGAAAAGCTGCGCGTGGAGATCTACAAGCGCATTGCCATGATTCAGGACGAAGCCGGGCGGATGGACATCGAGGAGGAGCTCATCGACCGCTTTGGCGACGTGCCCGAGCCGGTGGAG
The DNA here is from genome assembly GCA_900540045.1 of uncultured Eubacteriales bacterium. GTDB lineage: Bacteria > Bacillota > Clostridia > Christensenellales > Aristaeellaceae > Limiplasma > Limiplasma merdipullorum. Next base: position 17,405 of record UQEF01000036.1, read on the forward strand.
AACCTCATGCGCATTGCCCAGCTGCGCGGGGTGACGCGCAGGCTGGGCGTGAGCCACCTGTTCCTGCGGCCCGACGGCATTCATATGCGCATCGACACCCGCTTCCTGCCCGACCCCGGCCGTCTGTTTGACGCCGTGAGCCGCGCCGACGAACGCCTGCGCTTTTCCGCCGGGCGCACGGCGGAGCTGGTGCTGGCCGAGCGCGGCCTGGACGCGCCCGCCGCGCTGAAGCTGGCCATCCCCGTGATGACGCGGGTGCATGACCTGATGCAGGAGAACGCCTCCGCGCCGGTTTAATACAGATTCTTCAGATACGAAAGATCATAGACCGGGACCTGCCGCTTGAACGCCTCCGCCGAGGCTACGTCGCCCGCTGGGGAGGCGATCTCCACCCGGTAGCGCAGATCGTACTGCGTCTGGCCCAGGGCGTCCCGCGCGTCCATCTCAGGCTGAAAGACGAAGCGCCACAGGGGCGCGTCCGGGTCGGTCGCGTCGAAGTAGACCAGCACGTCGGTATAGCGCGAAAGCGCCTCCTGCGAGAGCCCGAAGCGCTCCCTTACCGTCTCGCGGGCGCGCTCCAGCGCGTCCTCCTGCGCAAGGTCCCCTTCGCCGGGCAGGCCGTAGTCATACGCCGCCGCGGCGATCACATACAGGTTCGGACCTGCGCCGTTATCAAGGGGCGTGAGGTCGCCGCTGTCCACGATGGCGCGTACCCGGGGCGCGATGTCCCGCGCATATTCGGCCTTGAGCGACAGCGGCCACGCCCCGAAGGACGCGATATCCCGCTGCACGCTTTGGGCCATGGCGTCGATGGCCTGAAACAGCGGCGTGTCCGGCCGGGCGGCGGACTGCTGCGCCGCAGCCTCGTCAGGATGCGGCACGCCGGTATCCGGGTCGGATATGACCTCGCCGGAGCGCGCGTCCACTACGGCCGAATACACCCGCTCCACATAGCTGTCGCTGCCCTCCCGAAAGAACTTGAACTGCACGTTCCAGCGCGGCCGGTCCGGCTGCTGCTGCGTCACGTACAGGTCGGCCACGGGCTGGGCCGCGTCCAGTGCGCCATCTTCCAGGCCCTGGGCCGAGAGGATGGCCTTCCTTGCCGCGGCCACGGCCTGCGCCTCGGAGATCACGCTGCCGTCCGGCACGAGGAACGTGTCGTCCGCGCCGTCGTCGCCGTCAAACTGCCGGGTGACCTGCTGCCACCACACGCGTTCCTCCGGCGTCCAGGTATCCTCGGCGCCCATCACGGCGTAGGTGATAATGTCCACGCTGATCTCCTCCACCGTCGTTTGACCGGTGAGCGTGAGCAGCAGCGCGTCCGCGATAGCGTGGCGCTCCGCCTCCGGCGTGCCCTCGTCAAAGAGGCGCTCCGTCTCCCCGCCTTGCGCGAGGTATCCCGAATCCACCAGCGCCCGCACAAGCGCCGCCTTGTCCTCGATGGCCCAGCCCGCGTAGTCGCCCTCGGTCTGCTCGACCTGCTTCATGGACGCTGCCTGCTCCCGCCACAGAAGCGACGCCGCCAGCGCGCCCATGCCCGCCAGCGCGAGCACCGCGGCCACGATCAGGGCCGCGGCCCTTCTTTTTCTGCGATTCGGGAGTTCCTCCTCAGCGCGCGCCAGCACATGCTGCGCCATCCACGGGTCGCCTGTCAGGCCTGACAGGCGCGCGTCCACGGCCCTGACAATCCGCTCCGATACGTTCCTTTCATTCATGCTCGCGCCCTCCTTCCAGAATGCCGCGCAGGCTTCGCAGGGCGCGGCCCAGCTGCTTGGACACCGTGGAAACCGTCACGCCCATCGCCTGGGCGGTCTGCGCAAGGCTCATGCGCTGATAGTAGCGCAGCAGCACCGCCTCCCGTTGCTTGGGCGGCAGGCGCATCAGCGCGAGCGTCAGCTCCTCGTCCCGCTCCTCAAACGGCGCCGACGCCTCGGGAAGCATCTCCGGCGTCACGCGCCGGTCCACATGCCTTGTCCAGCGGGAACGCCGCATGTCCCGGCAGGTGTTGATGGCGATACGCATCAGCCACGTCTTTTCGTCGCACTCTCCCCGAAAACTGTCCAGCGCCCGGTAGGCCTTGAAAAATGTCTCCTGCGCCGCGTCCTCGGCCAGCGAGGCATCGCCCAGACACAGGCAGCACATACGCACGAGCGCGGTTCTGTGGCGCTCCACCAGACCCGTCAACGCTGCTTCCCGCCAGCCCTGATTCCTGTCCGCCGCCATGCGCCGCTCACCTCCTTTTACCTATTGGACGAAAAAAACGCGCCGTTTGACGACAACGGCGCGCTTTTTTGAGGGTGGGCCTACTGGAGCTCAAGGCTTCCCATGATGATCCCCACGGCCTCCGCCCCTGAGCTGATATCTTCGGCGGAGGAGGTCAGCGTGCAGATCGCAAGCTCCGTCCCCACGGGCATATAGACCTGCATGCCGGTAAAATCGATCCCCGCCATGGTGTAGACGTATTGCAGCAGCATCGCGTCGGTCCCGCCAATGGCCATAAGCTCAGGATCATAGAAGCTCACGCCACCGATGGCCGACGAGATATTGCTCTGCAGGGAGGGGGCCAGGTTCATCAGGTCATCCCCGCTCAGCGCCACCCCGGCGTTCTGGTGCTGGAAGTTGATATTGTTGGCGCCGGTGGCGTCCATGAGGACGATGATGCCCAGCTGTTCGATCTGCGTCCGGGCCGTCTGCGCCAGCTCGGCCACTTCCTCGACGGTGGCGGCCGCGTCTATAATGGTATCAATGTTCTCCCGACTCAGCAGAATCCAGTCGGAGGGATAAAGGAAGGTGACGCTCTTATCCTCGGAAACGTACGTCTGGTATTCCTCCGCCAGCGTCAGACAGGGCATCGCAAGCAACGCAAATGCAACAAGCAGGCTCAGCAGCTTTTTGGTCATGGGGGCTCCTCCTGTTATTTTTTTGGCGTTCTCCTTGCCAGCCTCATTATACTAGATTCTTTCACAACTGCCAAGTCCTTATACCCAATCCGCCGGACGGATGGCCAGCGTGGAGGGATCGTCGCCCTCCAGGTCCATCACCATGAGCGCCCGTTCGCCCTGGATCAGCTTGCTGGCGGGCTGGGCCTTGGCCATGACGAACGCCATGCCCACAACCTCCACATTGAACTCGCCCATCAGTTCGATCATGCCGCGGGCGGTGCCGCCGGCCTTGAGAAAATCATCCACGATGAGCGCGCGCTGGCCCTCGCGCACGGCGCGGCGGCTGAGGCTCATGGTTTCGATATGGGCCGAGGAGCCGCTGACGTAGTTGATGTTGACGGCGGAGCCTTCATATACCTTGCTGGACCGCCGGGCAATCACCAGCGGAACGCCCAGCGCCTGCGCCGCCATCAGCGCGGCGGGAATGCCCTTGGTTTCCATGGTGAGCACGAAGTCGGGCGCTGCGTCATAGAATTCGCCCGCGATGATCACGCCCATCTTGCGCACGATCTCCGGCATGCTCAGAATATCGCCCAGATAGAGAAAGCCGCCGGGCAGCAGGCGCGAGGGGGTGCACAGCTCCTGGCACAGCTCGCCCAGGAACGCCCGCGCGTCCTGGCTTTTCATCACGGGGCGGTAGCGCACGCCGCCGGCTGCGCCGGTCACGGTATCCAGCTTGCCCAGACCAAAGGTGTCGAACACGCCGCGCAGCAGGTCGATGTCCTCGCTCAGGGTGGACTTTGCCGCCCCGAACATTTCACAAAAATACGACAGGGTGAAAATGCGGTTGGGCGACGCGGTGAGCAGCTTGGTCAGCGCCGCCATTCTTTCGTTGCGCTTGATGCGTTCCACGGGCTTCCTCCTTGTTGAAATATCCAGCACAGTATAGCACACGATGCTGAATATTTCCAGCATTTTTTGTCACGAACGTTCGGAAATTTTCAGTTTCGTTTGCGAACGGGGTGGGTTGGTGGTATAATCGTTTTGGATATCCCATTTTTTGCAGACGTAGGAGGGCGCCCCATGTCCGATCATTCCCGGTATATCAGCCCGTTCTCCACCCGGTATGCAAGTCCGGAGATGCAGTTCGTCTTTTCCGAGGACAACAAGTTCCGCACCTGGCGGCGGCTGTGGATCGCCCTGGCGCGCGCCGAGCAGAAGCAGGGCCTGCCCATCACCGACGAGCAGATCGCCGAGCTGGAGGCCCACAAGGACGATATCAACTACGACGACGCCCAGCGCCGCGAGCGCGAGTGCCGCCATGACGTGATGAGCCATGTCTACGCCTATGGCCTGCAGTGCCCCAAGGCGCGCGGCATCATCCACCTGGGGGCCACCAGCTGCTACGTGGGCGACAACACCGACGTGATCCTCATGAAGCAGGGCCTGGAAATCGTGCGCCGCAAGGTGCTCAACGTCATGGACCTGCTTGCTCGCTTCGCCGAAAAGTACAAGGCCCTGCCCGCGCTGGCCTACACCCATTTGCAGCCCGCGCAGCTGACCACCGTGGGCAAGCGCGCCACCCTGTGGCTCAACGAGCTGTACATGGATTTTGAGGAAATCGAACACCGTATTGGCACGCTTGCGCTGCTGGGCAGCAAGGGCACCACCGGCACGCAGGCCAGCTTTATGGAGCTTTTGGGCGGCGACAGCGGGAAGATCCGCCAGATCGAGCAGGACATCGCAAGCGAGATGGGCTTTACCCGCGTGGTGCCCGTCAGCGGGCAGACCTACAGCCGCAAGATGGACTATATGGTGGTCAGCACCCTTTCGGGCATCGCGCAGACGGCCAGCAAGTTCAGCTACGACATGCGCCTTCTGCAAAACTTCAAGGAGATGGAGGAGCCCTTCGAGGCCAGCCAGATCGGTTCCTCGGCCATGCCCTACAAGCGCAATCCCATGCGCTGCGAGCGCATCACCTCGCTCAGCCGCTATGTGATGGTGGACACGCTCAACACCGCCATCACCGCCGCCACCCAGTGGTTCGAGCGCACGCTGGACGACAGCGCCAACCGCCGCATCGCCGTGAGCGAGGCGTTCCTGGGCATCGACGCCATCCTCAACATCATGATGAACGTATGCGACGGGCTGGTGGTGTACGAAAAGGTCATCCGCGCCCGCGTGATGAACGAGCTGCCCTTCATGGCCACCGAAAACATCATGATGGACGCCGTCAAGCGCGGCGGCGACCGCCAGCAGCTGCACGAAAAGCTGCGCGTGCACAGCCAGGCTGCGGCGCGCGTGGTCAAGGAGGAGGGCGGGAAAAACGACCTCATCGACCGCATCGCCTCAGACCCGGCCTTCATGGTCACGCGCGAGGAGATCGAGGCCATTCTGGACCCCGCCAACTTCACCGGCCGGAGCGAGGAACAGGTGGAGGAATTCCTCCGGGACGTCATCCGCCCGGTGCTGGAGGCAAACCGCGAGCTGCTTGGCGAAAAGCAGGAACTGAGCGTGTGAGGCCGCACCCGGCAGCGCAGACCGAAAGCGAGGCGAAGCACCATGCCCAGGACCCCCGCCCAGAAGCAGGCCACGGACCGCTACCGCGCCCGAAACGGCCGCGTTCAGGTCAATATCGAGTTGACCCCGGAAATCTGCCGGCGCTGGCAGGCGTACGCCGGTTCCCGCGGCATGAGCCTGACGGCCATGGCCCGCGAGTGCGTGGCGCGCTGCATGACAGAGGATTCCCTTGCGGCGGAGGACGGCGCAGCGGCAAGCCCCGCCGGGGCCGCGCATGCCGCCGGGGGGCCGCGCCCCATACGCCCCGCGCGCGTGGACCGGGGCATCGAGGGCATGGAGGGCATGGACTGAGCCTGCTTGCCAAATGACAAAACCCGTGCTATAATGCCCTTGCGATGACGAAGAACAACGCCCGCTTCATCGCCCTGACCCAGAGAGGGCGGCACGCGCCGAGGCGCGGGCTGCAAGCCGCCTACCGGGGCCGCGGGACATTCGCTTCCGAGCCTTTCCTTTGAACGCTCCATCAAGTAGAGGGAAACGTTTAGGCCGCGTTACTGGTCAAGAGCGCATCGGCGCGCCCCATGGGGCCGCCCGTGCGAAAGTTGGGTGGTACAACGCGGCGTCAGCCTTCGTCCCATGCATGGGGCGGAGGCTTTTCTGTTGCAGGCGAAGTTTGAAAAAGGAGGAACCTGTCATGTCTGTTGTGGATACGCTGAGCGACATCAAAAGGCGGGTCGGGGAGGAGCTGCAGGCGCTTGACGGCTCCGCCGCCCTGGAAAACCTGCGCGTGCGGGTGCTTGGCAAAAAGGGCGAGCTGACCGCGCTGCTCAAGGGCATGGGCCAGCTGGCTCCGGAGGAGCGCCCCAGGGTGGGCGCTCAGATCAACGAGGTGCGCCAGTGGCTCACCGAGCGCATGGACGAGGCGCAGGCGCGCATCCGCGCCGCCGAGCGCGCCGCCGCCCTCAAGTCCGAAACCATCGACGTCACCGAGCCGCGCCCCCTGCCCAAGGTGGGCAGCGAGCACCCCATCACGCTGGTGATGAACGAGCTGATCGAATGCTTCACCGGCATGGGCTTTGACGTGATGGAGGGCCCGGAGGTGGAGCTGGATCATTACAACTTTGAGCTGATGAACCTGCCCAAGAACCACCCCGCCCGCGACGCGCAGGATACCTTCTATATGGATGAGAACATCGTGCTGCGCACGCATACCAGCCCCATGCAGGCGCGCGCCATGCTCACCCGCAAGCCGCCCATCCGCATCATCTGCCCGGGCCGCGTGTACCGCTCCGACGAGGTGGACGCCACGCACAGCCCGGTATTCCATCAGATGGAGGGCCTGGTGGTGGACGAGCGCGTGCGCATGAGCGACCTGCGCGGCACGCTGGAGGCGTTTGCCAAGAAGCTCTACGGGCCGGACATCACTACCCGCTTCCGCCCCAGCTTCTTCCCCTTCACCGAGCCCAGCGCCGAGGTGGACCTCACCTGCGTGAACTGCCACGGCAAGGGCTGCCGCATCTGCAAGGGCACCGGCTGGATCGAGGTGCTGGGCTCCGGCATGGTCAACCCCAAGGTGCTGGAAATGTGCGGCATCGACCCGGCAAAGTACAGCGGATTTGCCTTTGGCATCGGCCTTGAGCGCATCGCCATGCAGCGATACGGCATCCGCGACATGCGCCTGCTCTACGAAGGCGACGCGCGTCTTTTGGGGCAGCTGAGGTAAGCAGGGAGTAAGGAGGCGTTTTCAGTGAAACTGGCGATGAATATGATCCGGCAGTATGCGGATATCCCCGTCACGCCGGAGGAATATACCCAGCGGATGATTATGACCGGCACCGCTGTGGAGGGCACCGAGGATATCAGCGGCGGCATGGAGAAGGTCGTGGTGGGCCGCGTGCTCACGTGCACGGACGTGGAGGGCACGCACCTGCATGAGTGCACCGTGGACGTGGGCGGCCCGGAGACGCTGCACATCGTGTGCGGCGCGCCCAACGTGGCGGCGGGCCAGCTGGTGCCCGTGGCGCTGGACGGCGCGCACCTGCCCGGCGGCGTCAAAATCAAAAAGGGCAAGCTGCGGGGCATGATCTCCGAGGGCATGATCTGCTCCGGCGAGGAGCTTCACGTGCCCACGGAGCTCTATCCCAACATCGAGGAAAAGGGCATTCTGGTATTCCAGGAGGACTACCCCCTGGGCGCGGATGTGAAGCCCATATTGGGCATCGACGACACGGCGGTGGATTTTGAGATTCTGGCCAACCGTCCGGACTGCCTGTGCGCCATCGGCATCGCACGCGAGACGGCGGCGGCGCTGGATACCGAGTTCCATGCCCCCGAAATCACCGTGACCGAAGCGGGCGGGGATATCCATGACGAGGTGAAGGTGCGCGTGGAGGCCCCGGACCTGTGCCCGCGCTACGCCGCGCGCGTGATCAAAAACGTGCGCATCGCGCCCTCGCCCCTGTGGCTGCGCAAGTACCTGCACGGCGCGGGCCTTCGCGCCATCAACAACATCGTGGATATCACCAACTACATCATGATCGAATACGGCCATCCCATGCACGCCTTTGACCTGAGCAAGGTGCGCGGGCGGCAGATCGTGGTGCGCCGCGCCCATCCCGGCGAGACGCTGACCACGCTGGACGGAAACGAGCGCGCCCTGCGCACCGACGACCTGGTCATCTGCGACCAGGAGCGCGCCACGGGCCTGGCCGGCATCATGGGCGGCGAGGAGAGCGAGATCACCGAGGGCACCACGGACGTGATGTTCGAGTGCGCGGCGTTCGACCGCACGGCCATCCGCCTGACCAGCCGCGCGCTGGGCATGCGCACGGAGAGCAGCGGCCGCTTTGAGCGCGGCGTGGCCGCCGGCACGGTGATGGACGCGCTCGACCGCGCCTGCATGCTGGTGAACCTTTTGGACGCGGGCGACGTGGTATCCGGCGTGATCGACCTCTATCCCAACCCGCGCCCCGCGCAGGTCATCACCGCCAGCGCGGCGCACATTCAGGAGCGCGCGGGCGTGGCCATCCCTGCGGACGATATGGTGCGCATCCTCAAAAAACTGCACTTTGGCTGCGAGCGCGACGGCGACACCCTCACCGTGACCGTGCCCGCCTTCCGCGAGGACCTGGACGGCGAGGCCGACATCTGCGAGGAATGCCTGCGCATCTACGGCTATCAGCACATTCCGGCCACGCCCCTCAGCGGCCAGACCACCCAGGGCGGCGTCAGCCCCATGAAGGCGCTCAAGGACCGCGCCGCGCGCCTGCTCACCGGCATGGGCTATCTGGAGATCATGAACTTCAGCTTCACCGGCGTAAAGGAGATTCAGAAGCTGGGCCTGCCGGAGGGCGATCTGCGCAACGATCCCATGCCCATCCTCAACCCCCTGGGCGAGGACGCGGCCGTGATGCGTCCCACGCTGGCCTGCGGCATGCTGCACACGCTGGCCTTCAACATGAATCATTCCACCCCGGCCGCACGCCTGTATGAGATGGCGGCGGTGTTCGACCACCATCACCGCACGGACGAGGGCCTGCCCACCGAGACGCAAACCCTGTGCCTGGGCGCCTATGGGCCCGAGGAGGACTTCTTCACCGTGCGCGGCGCGGTGGAGGCCATTCTGCGCGCGGGCGGCATCGCCTGCGAGGTGGAGGCCGGCGGCGACGCGTACTATCATCCGGGCCGCTGCGCGCGCCTGGTGCGGGGCGGCGTGACCTTCGCCACCGTGGGCGAGGTGCATCCCGACGTGCGCGAGCGCTTTGACCTGCCCAAGCGTGCCGTGATGGCCGAAATCAACCTGCAAACCCTCCTGACCTACTTCCGGCCCATGGGCGAAATGAAGCCCCTGCCGCGCTTCCCGGCCGTGGAGCGCGACCTGGCGCTGGTCATGGACGAGAGCGTGGCCGTGGGTCCGCTGATGGCCGATATGCGCAAGGCCGCCGGCAAGCTGCTGGAGAGCATGGAGATGTTCGATGTGTACCGTGGCGCGCAGGTGGCTGCGGGCAAGAAGAGCGTGGCCTTCTCGCTGACCTTCCGCGCGCCTGACCGCACCCTCACCGACGAGGAGGTACAGGCCGCCATGGACAAGGTGACGCACGTCTGTGCCCAGAAGCACGGCGCGACGGTGAGGGCGTAAGCGGCGCAGAAGAAGGAAAAGAGAATGAGACAACGAAGCGCCCGGCGCAATGCCGGGCGCTTCAGACTGTCAAAGAAGCCACTTTGCATCGTAGCAAAGTGCCAGACCGCCGACAAAGGGCGTGTTGCAAAACACCCCAACAAAAAAAGACGAGGTAAGGAACCGCAAA
>UQEF01000037.1 GCA_900540045.1 uncultured Eubacteriales bacterium
TTGACAGCTGGAGTCCCGCCTACGCCGGAACGGTGACGGGCAATGTCACCTATGTGGCGCAGTGGAAGACCAGCCCCATTACCCCCAGTCTGCTGGATCTGTTGCCCGCCGACACCACCTACACCGTCACCTACACCGACGGCGTGGAGGATGCGGTGATCTTCAACGATCAGGTCACCTCCGGGCTGCTGGCCGGAGATGCGACCCCCGCCGCGCCCCAGCCCACCCGCGAGGGCTACCGCTTCGACGGCTGGGAGCCCGCCGTGACCGAGACGGTGACGGCCGACACCACCTATACCGCCAAGTGGACGAAGCTCTACACCATCGTGTTCCTGGACGGCACCGAGGAAAACAACGTCGTGCTCAGCCAGCAGGTGGCCGAGGGTGAAAACACCCCGCTGCCCGCCAACCCGACCCGCGAGGGTTACGACTTTGACGCCTGGATTGACCAAAACGGCAACGGCTGGGGCGACAGCGCCTCCAAGCCCGTGACCGGCGACGCGACCTACACCGCCACCTGGCGTGCGCATGACGCCGTGGACGGCACCGCCGATACGCTGGAGAACGGCGAGAATACCGGCGTGCGCGTGGTCGTGACCAACGGCGTGGACGGTGGCGTGATCGGCGAATCGACTTCGCAGACCATCATGGACGCCTATGCGTATGTCCAGTCGCTTGCGGCTCCCACGCATCCGAGCGATCCGGCCATGACCTTTGCCGGCTGGAGCGATTTCCATTATGATGACGTGAACGGCGTGGTCACCTTCGAGGCCACCTGGAAGCCGGCCGAGGAGGAGCAGCCCGCCGATACGACCGCCGAGCAGCCTGCCGACACAACCGCCGAGCAGCCCGCCGACACGACCACGGAGCAGCCCGCCGACGCGACCGCCGAGCAGCCCGCCGACACGACCACCGAGCAGCCTGCCGACACAACCACCGAGCAGCCTGCCGACACAACCACCGAGCAGCCCGCCGACGCGACCGCCGAGCAGCCTGCCGACACGACCACCGAGCAGCCTGCCGACACGGTCGATGGCCAGCCCGCTGTGCCGGTCGACGAGCAGCCCGATGTCCCCGTGCTCTATACCATCACCTACACCGACGGCCAGGGCGGTGAGCTGAGCAGCTATCAGCTGGAGGAAGGCTCGCCCATGCCCGGATGCGCCGCTCCCCAGCGCGAGCTGTTCGTGTTCACGGGCTGGGAGCCCGCCGTGGCCGAGACCGTGACCGCCGACGTGACCTATGAAGCCCGGTGGGCGGATGACTGGAATGCCAACGGCATCCCCGACGCAGAGGATGCGCGCTATACCGTCACCTATCAGGATGGAGACACCGTCCTGAAGCAGGATACGGTGCTCACCGGCATGAACACGCCCGGTTGCGCCGCGCCTGAAGCGGAGGGCATGGTCTTTGAGGGCTGGTCCCCTGCCGTGGCCGGCACCGTGACCGCCGACGCCACCTATGTGGCCCAGTGGAGCGAAGCCGAAGAAGAGACGCCCGAAGCTCAGAAGAGCGAGTCCCAGAGCGAAGAGGGGACCGAAGCCGCCGTGCAGGGCAAGGACGGCGAGACGATTGAGGAGCCTGACGACGAAACCCTCGAGAAGGAATATGAGGAGCTGGCCCAGTCCAGCAACATCCATATCTCCTTTGAGAAGGGCGCGTCCCGGATTGGCCGCGGCAAGTCCTCCACCTACGCGGTGAAGGTAAGCGGCGTGCCGGAGGGCGTGCAGGCCTCCATCAGCTGGCGCCTGAGCGGCACAGACCTGACCGCCACCAGCGGCAAGGCCAGCGGCGACGGCTTCCGCGTCTCCGTCGGCGAGGACGAGACCGCCGAAACCCTGCGGGTGGTCGTCACCGTCAAGGTGGGCGACATCACCATCAGCAGAGGCAAGCGTGTGAGCATCGTCGAACCCACCGCTCAGACGGAGGAAGAGAAGGAAGAAGCGGCAAAGCCCGCCGAAAAGCCGGCGGATGAGACTGCGGACGATGCGGACGCTTCCAAGGAAGAGGCCTCCGACACTTCCAAGGAGGAGGCTGCCCAGCCCGCCAATCCTTCCGAGATGACGGAGGAGGAAATGGCGCAGCAGGCCATGGAAGAAGGCAATTTCGATCCGGCCGCCAGCAGCTTCTGATGCATAACCAATTCTGCCCCGCGGCGAAAGCCGCGGGGCCTGTTTTTGCGAAAAGGAAGAAACTGGGGATGATTGACATTCGATTTCCCCTGGTATATGATTGGAACCGCAATGACAGCAGTGTCGTCCCTCAGGGCCGTTTCGCCGGATGGTCATGAAGGGAAGGCGACCGGCGGGTTGCCGCACAGTCCATGGACGCGGCGGCGATCCTCCTCGGACGGCGGCACGCCGCCCTTTGACAGGAGTGGAAGCAGATGCAGGATTACGGCCATGTGCTCTGTCTGTTCTGTAAGACGGGAAAGGAGCAGAGCGTCGCGCACAGAATCAGTGAAAACGGCCTGGGAACCGCGATTTTCCCGCAGCGTATTTCCAAGCGCTACAGCAAGGCGCTCAAAACCTATGAGGAGATCAAGGCCCCCCTGCTGCCCGGCTATGTGTTCGTGTATCTGCCTGACGAGGTCCCGGCGGTGAACTGGTGGACGTATTCCGGCGTGATCCGGCCGCTTGGCTACGGGGACGGCCGGCGCGATTACCTGGTGGGCTCGGATCTGGCCTTTGCCCAATGGGTCTGGCAAAAGGAAGGAAATATCAGCCATGTGAAGGTCGTCCAGAAGGGCGACCGAATCGAGATCGCGGACGGCCTGTTTTCCCGCATGCGCGGCACGATTACCCGCGTGGACCGCAGAAAACAGACCTGCTGTGTCGCGCTGGATACGAGCGGCATCATCAGGCAGGTGTGGCTGCCCTATGAGCTGGTCGAGCCGGTTGACGCCCCGCGCGCCGTCGGCCCGGACCCCAACGGAACATGAAAAAACGGCTTTTCCCCCCCCATTTGGGAGGAAAGCCGTTTTTTTACCGTTACCTGTCCAGGCTGCTCTCGCCCGGCCGCACGGACCAGTAGACCACGCTGGGCTGCATCTCAAGGCCGAAGGCGCAGGCCAGCTCATCCACCGTCACAAACATGAAGCCGCGATCCAGCAGGTACTCGCCCCACAGGGGCACGGATTCGTGCAGGTATTCGCCCGTGTCGTGGCAGAGGATGATGTCGCCCTCGGTCACCTTGTCGCGGAAGGTGTAGAAGATGCGCTTGGGGCTTTTGCCGGTGTAGTCGTAGGTGTCCACGCTCCACTGGATGATGGGCATGGGCATCCCGGATTCCACCCACGAGGGATAGGTGCCGCCAGGCGCGCGGAACAGCGAAGCTTCCTCGCCCACCAGCGGCAGCGTCCATTCGGCGCTGAGGGCGAGCTCCCTGAGCCGGCTCTCGTCCGATTTGAAGGACCCGCCGCCCCAGTGGTGGAAGGTGTGGGTGCCGAAGATGTGGTTCTGATCATACTGCTTCTGCAAAACGTAGCCGTAGCGCTCCAGCTGCTTGCCCACGATGAAGTAGGTGCCGCGCGCGCCGATTTTGCGCAGCGCGTCCAGCGTGTAGGTGGAGGGATAGTCCTTGGGCCCGTCGTCGAAGGTGACGGCCACCATCTTCCACCGGCTGTTGTCGGTGGCGGACAGCCCCGTCTCCGTCATCAGGCCGCGCAGGTCGGGGTAGAAAAAGCGCGCGTGCGTCAGGGTGACCTTGCCGGGCACGATATCCCCGGCGGCGTAGTGCAGCGTCAGCTCCATGCCGCTCAGGGTGAAATCCGCCGACGCGAGAGCCTCGGGCGCGCACAGGCGGTCGATGGCGGCGCTGTCGCGGCTTTCGCCGGGGAAGATGTCCCCAAGGTGCGCCCTCACGCCCTCGGAAAGCGTCTCCCAGGCGTCGTCCTCAAACAGGTCGACCAGCGTCAGGTGGCGGCCCGTCTCCAGATCCCAGGTGCGCGTGGTGAAGGCCGTGGAGAGCTGGACTTCCTCATAGCTCACGCGCGCGATGGTGAGCGTGCTCAGGTATTTTTCGCCCGTGCGGTAGTAGACGGTGCTGATGTTCAGCACGCTGCCGCGCTTCCCCCGCTTGCGCGGGTCGGGCTGGAGGGTGGGGCTGAACTCGCGGTCGTAGGCGTCCACGATGGCCCGCAGCTCGGCGTTCACGTCCGGGTTGGTGGTGGTGACGTACTCCTTGTAGACGTAGGCGCTCCCCTCGTCGATCTTGCGCTCGTTCTCCTCCACGGTGACGGCGAAGATGGCCGGCATGGCGTCGTATTTTTCGGGCTCGGCCGACGCGGCCCCCACGGCGCACAACAGTGTCAGAAGCAAGGCCAGCAGGCGTTTCATGCGCGGTACCCCCTCTTTGGATGGCGCGGGCCTCTTCCGGGGGCGCGGCGCATCCGGATATCCTGTATTTTACAATGCTGCCGGTGCAAATGCAAGCCCGCAGGGGCGGATGCACCGGGCGGACAATCTGCTATTTTCTTAACATAAAAATAAGAAAAGAGAAAGCTGCTTTTCCTTTCGGGCGCGCTTTTTCGTTGGCATGAAGTGCGAAATGGGCGGATAATCAATGGAAACAATGGTGAATTTCATAATTGATAAAAATTGAACAAATGATTGCTTTTTTTCGAAAAATCGATTATGATAATAACCAAAGATCATCGTCAACAACTACACAGCCCAGGAAGACGACATCAGCAGGAAGCTGCTACTTTGGACACAAACAGCAAGGTTCAATCCCTCCCGTCAGGCGATTGTTCCCGGGAAGACCAGCAGGCGCTTTTTTCGCGCATCGGCGAGCTGGCGTGCGAATACCGCGGCCGCGAAGGGGCGCTGATTCGGGTGCTGCACATGGCGCAGGGCATCTACGGCTATCCGCCGCCAGAGGTGCAGCGCGTGATCGCGGACGGCCTGGAGCTCCCCCTGGCCGGGGTTTCGGGCGTGGTGAGCTTCTATTTTTCTTTTCCACCCGGCGCCGGAGCAGGCATACCATCCGCGCGTGCCTGGGCAAGGCGCGTTACGTGCGCGGGGGCAAGCGCATCGTGGAGCGGCTCAGGGAGCTGCTCAAGGTCGAGGTAGGGGATACCATGGCGGATGGCCTGTTCACGCTGGAGGTAGCGCGCTGCAGCGGCGCCGCATGCGGCTATGTCTACGTGCGCGCGGAGTATCCGCTGGCCGTGGAGCGGCTGAGCAACGCCATTCGTCAGGCGCGCGAGGACGGGCTGTTGGGCGAGGGCATTCTGGGCTCGGATTTCGATTTCGATCTGGAAATCCGCACCGGCGCGCTGGCGGAAACCGACGGACTGGAGCGCGTGTGGCAGGCGCTGTCCGACCCGCAAAAGCGCGTGGCGGTGCAGACCGCGCCCGCCGTGCGCGCGGCGCTGGGCGAGGCGTTCGGCTATCCCGTGGGTACGTGCGTCACGGGCAAGATGGCCGCCGCCCTGCACGAACTGGGCTTTGACGACGTGTTCGACACCAACTTCGCCGCCGACCTGACCGTTCTGGAGGAGGGCACGGAACTGCTTGGCCGCCTGGAGGCCGCGCTCACCGGCGGCGGGGCGGTGCTGCCCATGATTACCTCCTGCTCGCCGGGCTGGATCAAGCACATCGAGCATGCCTTCCCGGACGAGCTTTCCCACCTGTCCACCTGCAAGTCGCCCCACGCCATGCTGGGCGCGCTGGTCAAGAGCTACTACGCCGAAAAGCTGGGCATGGACCCGAAGGACCTCTTCGTGGTCTCGGTCATGCCCTGCACGGCCAAGAAGTACGAGATTCAGCGCCCGGAGCTTTCCAGCCTGGACGGCGTGCCGGACGTGGACGCGGTGCTGACCACACGCGAGCTGGCCCGGATGATCAAATCCGCCGGCATCGACCTGCGCGCGCTGCCGGAGGGGACGTTCAACGCGCCGCTGGGCCTGTCCGCGGGCGCGGCGGACATCTTCGGCGTGACCGGCGGCGTGATGAAGGCGGCCCTGCGCACCGTGTGCGAGCTGGTGACGGGCCGCGAGCTCCCCTTTGAAAACCTGCACGTGACCCCCATCGAGGGGCTGGAACAGATCAAGACCGCATCCGTGATCCTCCGGGACACATTGCCCGCCTGCCGCCATCTGGAGGGCGTGGAGGTGCGGGTGGCCGTCACCTCCCGCCTGGCCGGGGCGGACCGGCTGATGCGCGAGATCGCAAAGGGCCAGTCGCCCTACCACTTCACCGAGGTCATGGGCTGTCCGGGCGGGTGCGTCAGCGGCGGCCAGCCGCGCACGGACGTGGAGAACTTCCGCGAGCTGCGCTCGCGCGCGCTCCATGCCGAGGACGAGGGCAAGCCCCTGCGCAAGAGTCACGAAAACCCCGACCTGCTCCGTCTCTACGAGACCTGGCTGGGCGAGGCGGGCGGTCCTCTGGCGCACGAGCTGCTTCATACACGCTACGTACCAAGGGGCTGTACGAACGGGTGCCATGACGGAGCAGGATGCCCCACAAGCAGGGGCCGCGCGGAGCGGCCCCGTTTCGCTCAAAACAAAGAGATCAGGCACAGGAGGGCAGACCATGACCAACGAAAGCGCAAGAATCATTTTGCTTCAGATGCTCGACGGCCTCGACCCCACCACCGGCGAGGTTCTGCCTCCGGACCACCTGCTCAACGACGCCACGGTCATCCGCGCGCTGCATACGGCCGTGCTGGCGCTGATGGACGTCAGGATGCCGGTCAATCGAAACGGCCGCCTCAACGCCGGCCGGGCATGGACGGCGATGGACCGGGACGCGCTGGCCGCTCTCAGCCGGTCGGGCGCGTCCATGGAGACGATGTGCGAAAAGCTGCAACGGCGGCGGCGCGGCGTGCAGAGGCAGCTTCGTGACATGGGGCTGCCCCTCCCCCCGGCGAGGAAGGTTGCCACACGCGCCGGCACGCTGTGGACGGAGGAGGACGAGGAACAGCTGCGAAAGCTGTACCATCTCAGATGTCCGGTCGAGGAAATGGCACGCGAATTGGAGCGGAGCGTGCGGGCCGTTTACCTTCGCATGGAGCGGCTGGAGCTGTATGGCGATGAACCCGGCTACCCGCAGGAGGCCCGGCAGTAGGCGACGGGCACGGCTTACGCAAGCGCCTGTGGAGGCAACGGCGCATGGGCGTCACGCACGGAAAGCGCAATAGCAAACAAGTCCCCCTGCCAGCCGGATGGCCTGCGGGGGGATTCGTTTGCGGCCGCGCAACGGATGATTACGTTTTTTGTTAGCAACGGTTGGTGGAAATTCATACGGCATGGGATATAATGAGCGGCGGGAGGTGAGAAAAGTATGAAAATTCAGAAAAACAACATCGCCGGCAATTTGTCCGCCCTGCGGCGGCTGAACAGGTTTTCCCAGGAAGAGGTAGCCGACCGGATCGGCGTTTCGCGACAGACCGTGGCCAAATGGGAGCTGGGCGAATCCCTGCCCGATATCCTCAACTGCGACGCCCTGGCCCGCCTGTATGATGTGGAGCTCAAGGATCTGATCCACCATGACCCGGAAGGCACGAACCTGGGAATCGCGCCGAGGGGAAAGCACATCTTTGGCGCGGTCCGGGTGGGGGAGCGGGGCCAGATCGTATTGCCCAAGGCCGCCAGGGACGTATTTCAGATCAGGCCGGGAGACAGGCTGGTTGTACTGGGGGATGAGTCTGAGGAGCATCCGGGCATCGCGCTGATGAAGGAATCGTTTTTCCTGGGGATTACCAAGATGCTCAAAACCGCGCTGCAAACCGCGCAGCCGCCGGAAGAAAAGGAGGGGGAATGATGGAACCCCTGCTGAAAATCGAGGGCCTCAGCAAGCGCTATCCCGGCTTTTGCCTCGACGGGGTCAGCTTCTCCCTTGCTCCCGGACGCATCATGGGCCTGATCGGCAAAAACGGGGCCGGAAAAAGCACGACCCTGAAAGCGATGCTCAACATGGTATCGCCGCAGAGCGGCCGCGTGACGATGTTCGGCCGGGACTTTTACCGGCACGAAGAAGCCTGCAGGCAGCGCGTGGGCGTCGTCTTTGGCGGGATTGACTTTTATCCGCTCAAAAGGCTCTCCACGATCACGGCGGTCACCCGCAGGTTTTTTGCCGGCTGGGACGAGGAGCGGCACAGGTCGTATCTCTGGCGTTTTTCGCTGGATGAAAGCAGGAAATTCAAGGAGCTCTCAAACGGCATGAAGGTGAAATATCTGCTGGCGCTGGCCCTGTCCCACCACGCCGAACTGCTCATCCTGGATGAGCCGGCCTCCGGCCTGGACCCGGTATCCCGGCAGGAGCTGACGCACATCTTCCGGCACATCGTGAAAGCGGAAGGCTGCTCCATCCTGTTTTCCACCCATATCACCTCGGATCTGGACCGGTGCGCCGACGATATCACCTACATTCACAATGGGCGGGTGCTTCAAAGCGCTGACAGAGAGACCTTTCTGCGCTCCTTCGACCATCTGAAGACGCCGGAGGAGACAGGGCCGCTCCCCCTTGAGGAAATCATGCTGCGCACGGAAAGGAGCGAATGGGATGACGACGCTGCTCGCTAAGGAAATCAGGCTTTGCGCCCATCCGACCTCGGTGGTGTTCGCGTTTCTGGGCTGTCTGGTGCTGGTGCCGGCCTACCCCTACAGCGTGATCTTTCTCTTCGGCTGCCTCGCGCCCTACATCACCTTCGTCAATGCGCGGGAGACCAACGACGCCTGGTACACGGCCACGCTTCCCGTGACCAAGCGGGAGATGGTCAGGGCCAAATGCCTGCTGACCGTCTCGTTTCAGCTGTTTCAGCTGCTCTTCTCCGTCCCCTTCGCGCTGCTGCGCAGGGCGCTGGGCGTCCCCAACAACCCTGTTGGCCTCGACGCGACGCTCGCCTGGTACGGCCTTGGACTGATGATCTATGCCGTTTTTGACCTGGTCTTTCTTCCTGCGTTCTACAAAAGCGGATACAAGGCGGGAAAGGCCTTTGTTACGGCTTCGGTTCCCCTCCTGCTGGGGATGATCGCGGCGGAAAGCACCGCCCATATCCCGGCGCTTGCCTGGATGGACAGCGATGAGCACTGGCGGAGGCAGCTGCCGGTGCTGGCGGCGGGCATGGCCTGTTACGCGGCCTTTCTGCCGCTGGCATACAGAAGGTCGGCCAAACGCTTTGAACGGGTGGATCTGTAGGACAGGACGGCCTGAAAGCACCCGCAACACAGAGGCGGGAAGAAGGGCCGGCGAGCGCACGGAGACGTGAAAACAGCCCCTTTGCCTGCGGATCAGACCGCGGGCTGGGGGAGAATGGCCGAAGCCACCGCACATGACGGAATGCATTTGGAGGGCCGCGCCCTCCCGGTCTCCCCACGGGAAAAGCCCTCGAGCTGTGAGCTTCGAGGGCTTTTTGGGGGCCGCAACAGGGATTGCCATGCAGCCGGAACGACGCGTCCATCCGGATGCGAGGCTCAGCCGGTCCGCTTTCAGGCAGGAGACGGCCCTCCGATCCGGCATGGACGCGGCCGGTGATCGCAGAGGAAGCGCCCGGCCGGGCGTCCGGCGGCAGAGGGCCGTCCTTTGAGGAAAAGCGTACCTGCCGTTACTTCAGCTGTTGCGCAAGCGCTTCAAGCTGCTCGTAGCTGATTTGTCCGCCGGAAAAGCTCACCAGGCCGCGAAGCGGCATGTATTGCAGCATGGCTTCCAGCATCTGGTTTGAGATGGCTCCTTCTTCGCCGTCGGAAGTTCCGCCCAGTCCGCCTGCCATCTGATGGAGCAAAGGCTGAAGAACAGCCCGGTTTTCCTCGTTTTTCATCAGGTCCATGAAGATGGAATTGACCGTGCGCTTCTGGGGCTGAGCCTCCATGCCCTCCACATACACCTCGGCAGACAGGGCGATATCGCGGCTGGAACGGCCGATTTCAATGCGGAAGATTCCGCTTTCCACGCGCCAGTCGTTAAGGCCGGTATCCCAGAAGGCAAAGGCCCGCTTGCTCAGCTCAAAGGATACCGTCCGGCGCTCTCCGGGCATCAGCAGAATTTTCTCAAAGCCTTTCAATTCACGGACAGGGCGGAATACACTGCTTTCCGGATCGCCCACATACAGCTCAACGACCTCTTTGCCCGCCACGCTGCCTGTGTTGGTCACATCCACGCTGACGGTAAGGGTATCGCTGTCTTTGATGCGCGGGCTGCTCAGGCGCAGGTTGTCATAGGCAAAGGTGGTATAGCTCAGACCAAAGCCAAAGGGGAAGCAGACCTCCATCTTCTTCTTGTCATAATAGCGGTACCCCACGAAAATTCCTTCCTGATAGACCGCCACGTCCCCCTCGCCGCCGTAGCTGAGATAGCTGGGGTTGTCCTCCAGCCGGTAGGGGAAGCTCTCCGGCAGCCTGCCGGAGGGATTGACCTTGCCATAGAGCACGTCGCAGGTGGCCCCGCCGACGGCCTGGCCGCCCAAATAGGCCTCGATGACCGCCTTGACCTTGTCCAGCCAGGGCATTTCCACCGGGGAACCGTTATAGAGAACGACGATGACATTGGGATTGACGGCCGCCACGCGCTCGATCAGCTCGTTTTGACAGCGGGGCATGCGCATGTGCGGGCGGTCATAGCCCTCGCTTTCAAACGCGTCGGGCAATCCCGCCACGATCACGGCCTTGCCGCAGGCGCGCGCCGCCTCGACGGCTTCGGCGATCAGCGCTTCATCGGGCGTCTCGTCGAGAACGTCATACCCCTGGGCATAGCGCACGGCGCTGTTGCCGGACAGCGCGTCCATCAGGCTTTCGACCCGGAAGCTGTTTACATGGGAACTTCCGCCGCCCTGATAACGCGGCGAGCGCGCAAATTTGCCGATGACCGCCACGCTTTCCGACTCGGAGAGCGGAAGCACGCCGTCCTCGTTTTTGAGCAGGACCATGCATTCCGCCGCAAGGGTGCGCGCAAGCGCGTGCTGGGCCTCCATGTCCCAGGGCGTGTCCGGCCGGGCGTGATCCCAGTAGCGCTTGTGAATGGTGAGGATTCGCTCCACCGCGAGGTCAACGTCCTTTTCATCCAGCAGGCCCGCACGAACGGCCTTCACCACCCTCAGGTCATTGGAGCCGCCAGAGGAGGGCATCTCAAGATCCAGGCCCGCGTGGACCGCCTTCACCCGGTCGCTCACGGCGCCCCAGTCGCTCATCACATATCCGTCAAAGCCCCATTCGTCGCGCAGCAGCCGGGTCAGCAGCTCGCGGTTTTGGGACGCGAATTCTCCGTTGACCCGATTGTAGGAACACATCACCGTCCAGGCCTTTCCGTTTTTGACGGCGCTTTCAAAGGCGGGCAGGTAGATCTCGCGCAGGGTGCGCTCGTCCACGCGCGCATCGGAGGACATGCGGCGGTGCTCCTGGCTGTTGGCGGCAAAATGCTTTACGCTCACGCCGATCTGGTGGCTCTGGATGCCCTGGATCAGACTGGTGGACAGTTCGGCCGCCAGGTAGGGGTCCTCGCTGAAATACTCGAAATTGCGGCCGCAGAGGGGCGAACGCTTGATGTTGACCGCCGGACCGAGATTGATGGCCACCTGCTCGTGCTGGCAGGCAACGCCCAGACAGTCGCCGATCTGACGCAGCAGGCTGCGGTCAAAGCTGGCCGCGCTGGCGCAGGCAGCCGGAAAGCAGACGGCTTTGATGCTTTCGTTAACGCCGAGGTGGTCGGCGCCCGCGTCCTGC
The DNA here is from genome assembly GCA_900540045.1 of uncultured Eubacteriales bacterium. Taxonomy (GTDB): domain Bacteria; phylum Bacillota; class Clostridia; order Christensenellales; family Aristaeellaceae; genus Limiplasma; species Limiplasma merdipullorum. The sequence goes on from UQEF01000037.1 coordinate 11,660, forward strand.
TTGCGCAGGCCATGGGGGCCGTCGCTGACCATTACGCTGCCAATGCCCAGGCGCTCCACGGGCTTGGTGTGCCAGAAATCCAGGCCACTGAGCAGGGACGCCTTTTCCTCCAGCGTCATTTGGGCGATGATTTCTTGAATTTCCATACGTTTCCCCTTTCCGCCGAGATCAATGGCGCAAGCTTTTGTGTATGTGAAGTTCGATCTGCGCGGGAACGTTTCCTTCCCGCACGGGAGAAGGTTTATGCTTTGCCCAGCGCATTGCGTACCTTTTGCGCGATGTCCTTTTCCGAAATGCCGTAATGCTCCACGAGCTGCGCATAGGTGCCGCTGCTGGTATACAGGCGCATACGATGGCATCCGTACCCGCAGCGGCGCTTCCAAACCGATACACAGCCGGCGCCGCACGGCGGGGGTGATTTCCCCGGCGCGGATGATGTCGCCCACCAGGCCGCTGTCGGCGATGTGCACGGTTTCCACACCGGGCAGCCGTTCGGCGGCAAGCTTGCGGGTGGTCTCCACCAGCCCGCCCATGGAGGTGTAGACAAACGCAATCTTTTTCATGGCTCTTCCTCCAGCAAAATCACAACTTTGCCCAGATCGTCGCGTCCGCTCTGGGCCATTTCCATGGCCTCCTGCGCGCGGGAGAAGGGGTAGGTATGGCTGATGAGGCGCTTGATCTGGGGCAGATGCTTTTCAAAATCGGCAATAACCCCCGGAAACTTGTGGGATTCCAGACGCGACCCCACCACATTGAGCTCCTTGCGGCCGATGAGAACCGTGGGCACCGATGCGGGCGTGTCCGTGTAGCCCATGGGCACCACCACGCCCGCCTGCGAGGTGACGCGCAGCGCCTGTTCAAAGGTCTGAGGCAGACCGGCGCAGTCAATGGTCACGTTCGGGCCTTCGCCGTCGGTAAGCTCCTTCAGGCGCGCTTCGACATCCTCCTCGCGCGCGTTGATGGTGATGGCGCCCAGCTCGCCCATGACCAAAACAAACGGCGAGGAATTGCCCGTCTGGGAGCCGTATGAGGAGAAGAAGCCCGTCGTGTTAGGGGGCCCCGCTTATTGCGCCCGATGGAATCGTCCGGACCGGAGGCGCTGCTTATGACCTGCATACACAATGAGATCTATCCAAACGAAAGCATTGACGCTAAAATGTCATTATGATATATATGTAAAGATGCATTCTGCTGCCAGGCGGGCAGTTTTACGCTGGGAGGAAGGTTTGGATGGCAATGAGAAAGTGCCTGATGGTTCTGGTGATCCTGTCGGTGCTTTTTGCGCAAATGCCCGTTGCGGCGTTTGCGGCAGGAGCCGATCTTACCGTCATTGCGGAAAATGGAGAGGACGGGGAAAAGGGGCAGGATCAAACGCAAAAAGCAGAAAATGGCGAAAATGGCGAAAATGGCGGGAACGGAGGCAAAGCGACCATTTCCCACGACGGGAAACGCGGCAGTAACGGCGCGGTCGGGACCCGCGGCGCCGATCAGTAGAAGGCCGCGGACGGAAGGGACGGCGCGGACGGGCAGCCGCTTTCGCTGGAGTTGTCTGACGAGAGCTTCGGCGTCATTACCGTTACAGGCGGGAACGGCGGTGAAGGGGGCAACGGCGGCCATGGCGGCGATGGCGGCAACGGAGGAAACGGCGGCCGCGGCGGGAACGGCGGCGATGCGGTTTTTTTGCCGTTTCATGTAAGCGGTGATGGCGGTAACGGCGGGACTGGCGGAAAGGGCGGCCGGGGCGGCGACGGCGGCGATGGCGGCGACGGCGGCGACGGCGGCGACGGCGGAAACGCTTCTCTCAGGCTGACGTCAGACTATGTTTTTGCAGACGGGGTCACGATCGCTTCCGGAACGCAGATCAAGTATACATCCGCGTGGTATGGTACAGGCGGCGACAGCGGCCGTGGCGGGACTGGCGGTCACTGAGGTTCCAGCGGAGCAAACGACATGGGAGCCATAGCGGGCGGTGAAATGGGCCATCCTCCCACCACGCAGGGAGACTATGACGTCGATCCGGACCCGGGATATAATACCGGCATGGCGACCGGAAGCGGCGGCGCTGAGCATTTCGGCGGCGCGGGCGGAAAAGGCGGAATCATCAGGGATTCATTATCCTGGGACACCGGAAATGGCGGAAACGGCGGCGATGGCGGCGTCGGCGGCGCGGGCGGAAACGGCGGCGCGCCGGGCAAGGTCGGCCATGGCGGCGATGCCACCTTCACAATGGAGGGGACGCTTTGCACTCCGGTGCTGACCATCACGGGGAAGGCGGGAAATGTCAGCGTATCGATCGGGCGCTCTTTGCCGAGGAAAATACGACGGTCAACCTCACCGCCCTGGCGCCTGACGATACGGGCAAGGTGGCAGAGATGAGCGTGTCCATCGGAACGCTCTATGTGGAGGGAAAGACGACGCTCAACCTCAGCGGAATGCCTGAGGGCAGCGTCGTGATTGACCGGGTCGTGATGCCGGCCAACAGCCTGCTCACGATCACGCGAAACGGCGGGGCCAAGGTCACGATCCACGAGCTCTATACCACGCAGTCCTCCCTGATTATTGGCATGGATCATGCTGTGCTCACAAATGGCGTGACGGTTTATGAACCGATCGTTGAGGTGACGGAGGTAGAGCGCTTAAGCCACTCCGAGGCAACGGTCACATTCACCAGCGATGAGCCGGCAGCTATTATTATCTGGTGATGGACCGGTGGCTGGAAGCTCCGCAGATCGATACTTCGGGAGAGGGAGAGCCGTGCATCGCAAATGAGGAGATCACCCTTGAGCTGACCGGGCTTCCCAGAGGCAGGCAGTATGTGTATATCGTGGTAAAAGACCCCATGGACGCGATGAGCGATCCGGTCATGATCGCCATTCCCGCCTATCCCGATCCGCCCCGGACGGGCGACGGCAGCCAGCCGGGATGGTGGGCGGCGCTGATGGTCGTGAGCCTCTGCGGCCTGACGGCGCTGATGGTAAGCCGCCGCAGGCAAGTCAGGTCCAGGTGAGCGGCACCCCCAAAAAAGAACAGACAAGCGCCCATGCCGGGACTTTGTTCCAGGCATGGGCGCTTTTCCAGCCGCTTTGGCGGCCTCCGGATTTGCTGTTTTGCCGGTGATGGGGGAGAGCCCGCAAGGGTCAGGGCCTCCGAGCATATGGGACGAGCGGATGGATTCCGGCATAGTCAACGCGGGCCGAAGGGAGCATAAGAAAACGGGATTGCAAGCGCTTCCCCGGATCACAAGGGAAAAAACGCACCTGCCGGGGGAAAACCCCGTCGCCCGTCTCCGCACGCTGTGGGCGCCCTTTGCCGCTGATTGCTCTTTTCTATTGCAGGAAGCGGGACTTCCCGATGATGGGAAGTCCCGCTTCCTGACCCTATCCTTACAGTTGAACGACGTTGACCGGCTGGCCTTTGAGAAAGGCATTCAGGTTGTCAAAAACAATCTGGGCCCGCAGCGCCATGGATTCTTCCGAGGCGAAAGCCACATGCGGGGTCACCAGCGTGTTGGGCGTATGAAGCAGCGGATGATCCAGCGGCAGCGGGGGTTCCGTCTCAAAAACGTCAATGCCCGCGCCTCCCAGCTTGCCGCTATGCAAAGCGTCCGCCAGGGCCTGCGAATCAACCACCGGGCCACGGGCCAGGTTAAGCAGCAGCGCGCCATCCTTCATCTGCGAAAGGGTCTGGGCGCAAATCAGGCCGCGGGTAGAGGCGTTAAGCGGGCAGTGAAGCGTTACGATATCCGCATCGGCCAGCAGCCGGGAAAGGGGCATGCACTCGATTCCGTCCAGCTCCCCGCTCTGATGCGACGGGCTGGTACCGATGACCCTGCACCCGAAGGCCTGGCAAAGGCGCGCGGTCGTTCTTCCGATTTTCCCCAGCCCAACAATGCCGACGGTCTTTCCCTTCAGCTCGCGCCCCACCAGGCCGGTCTTGTCGCTGCCCGCGCGGCAGCGCGCCTCTACCTGCGGCACGTTGCGCAAAAGGGAAAGCATCATTTCGATGGCCAGTTCCGCAACCGCCTGATTGGAATATCCGCTGGCGTTGCTCACCACGGCCCCGGCCGCCTTGGCCGCCGCCAGGTCCACATGGTCCACGCCGGTAAACGCAACATCAATAAACCGCAAATGACGGCAAGCGCTCAGCGCTGCGCCCGGCATGGGCATGTTGGCCAGAATCACCACGTCCGCATCGCGGATTTCATCGCTCAGAGCCGCAACATCGGTGGTCTTTGCATAAGCGGTGAAGGTATGTCCCGCCGCCGTGAGGGGAGCGGTGTACTGGTCCAGCAACGCCTGCGGAATGCCCAGGCTTTCGGTTAATACGATCTTCATTCTGCTGCCTCCTTCTCTTAAAACGGCTTATGCCTCTTTATCCCATACCTGGCGGAAGACCCGCAGCATGTTGCCGCCCAGCACTTTGGCCACCTCTTCCTCGGTGAAATGCCGCGCCAGCATGTGCGTGGCCAGGTTGTCCCATTCGTCAAAGTAGTTAAATCCGTTGACATGCTTGCAGTTTCCGCTGAATTTGCCAAACCAGTGGGGCACCGTGCGTTCAAACTCCACCCGGCCCATGCGGTAATCCAGCGTAGGCCGCTTCCAGCGGTCGGTGCCGATGCCGATGTGGTCCACGCCCACCAGTTCCGCGGCATAGACCATGTGGTCAATAAAGCGGTCCACCGTGGGCCACTGGCTCTGGTCCTCATTGCACATCACGCTGTGCGGGCACAGGCCAATCACGCCGCCCTTGGCCGCCATGGCTTTGATCTGCTCGTCGGAGGCATTGCGAACATGCTTTGCTACGCCCTTGCAGGAAGAGTGGGAGAAGATGACCGGGTCTTTCGAGGTTTCGATGGCCTCCATAGAGGTGCGGTATCCCACATGGCTCAGGTCGATCAGCATGCCCACGCGGTTCATTTCAAAAATGCACTGCTGACCAAAGCGGCTCAGGCCGGTATCCACAGGCTCAAATACGCCGGACCCGATATAGCACTGTTGATTGTAGGTGAGCTGCACGATTTTCAAACCCAGCTTGTTCAGCAGGGAAATGTTGCGCAAATCCCGCTCAAACACCATGGCGCCCTGCGTGCTCATAATCACGGCCAGCTTGCCTTCCCGCTTGGCGCGTTCGATGTCCCTGGCGCTTGTGGCAATGATGACACGGTCGGGGCAGGTTTCCTCCAACAGGTAATATTTATGGATTTCGTGGCAGCACTCCACAAAGGAGGCCGGGTAATTATCGTCGGTAATGGTGGTGCTGATTGCGGTTACGCCCCCCTGAAGCAGCAGGGTTACAATATCCGTGTTTTCGTTGCACTCAAAAGGCGGGTCGGAGAAAAGTCCGTGAAACAATGAATCAATCAGAATGCCGTTTTTGACCACGGGTTGGGTAATGGGTTTCATGGATCATCAACCATCCTTCATTTTTTTTATGAAACCAGGAGATACGCCTGTAAATTACAGAATCGGGTCTTCCGGGTCCCAAAGCGTATAGAGAGCCGTCTTCGCCCAGCGGCGTTCAAAAAGACAGCTCATTGCGGCCGCCAATGCGGCTCCCAGCAGAAAGGCCAGTTCCTTTGGCCATAAAAGCGGACGGTTTGCCGCAAAGAAAACACCCTCTGCCAGGAAAACCAGTGCCCAAAGCCATGTCAAGGCCTTCAGGCTTTCCCGGATTCTGCCTACGGACTGGCGATACTCCTTCACCGTAAGATCACCCGGTTTGACAAACAGAAGGCCGATCCAGCCGCGTGTCATAAACAGCAGGGCCACTGCCAGCGCCAGGTAAGGAAAGACCACGTATTTTGCCCAGAAGCCGGCGTTGTTGATAAAGCTCAGTCCCACAAACAGGCCCCATGATACCGCGGCAAAGCCGCCGGCCTCCCAACGGCACCTTGGAAGCGCGCAGTTGTCTGGTTCCGGGCGGTAACGTTTGCGGGATTCCGCCTGTTCCTTCTTTTGCTTCTGGCGTTCCTGTTCCTCCAAATCCGCCATTCGCTCCCGCATACGATCCAGCATGCCCATGGCGCATCCCTCCTTGGAGAATGCATCGTTCGTCCTTAGATATAATACAACAATTTATGCAATCTACCTTCTCGCCGCCGTCAAAAAACAACGAAAAAACTTGAAAACATGCTATATGTGTATTACAATCTGCACATACCATACGTAATACGCTTGTGTATGCAATCTTGTGCGTGTGGCATTTTATCATTCTGGAGGTTTCTATGACGGCCAAGGAGCTTTTGTCCACAACCCTGGTGGTAGACGGTCTCTTTCATGCCCTGATGAAAGATCCTCCTCCCGAATGCGGCGAAGGTCGCGACATCGTGGATATGGTTCTGGCGGGCGGTGTCAACTGTATGGCACACTCCATCGTGGCCGACGGCTTTCCCACCTCCTTTGCCGAACTGATGAACCAGATTTATGATTTTACCCTTTTGCAGGATGTGATCCCTCACAAATTCAAAATTGCAGAATCCGTTGCGGATATTCTTGCCGCCCAGTCCGAGGGCAAGCTGGCTTTTGTCATGAGCACCCAGGGCTCCGACTGTCTGGATGGCGACCTGCGCAAGATCAGCCTGGCCTATAAGCTGGGCCTGCGGGTATTGCAGATCACCTACAATACGGAATGCTCCGTGGGCAGCGGTTCTTATGTAAAAAACGATAAGGGACTGACCCGCTTTGGCGAGCAGGCGATTATTGAGATGAACCGCGTTGGCATGGTCATCGACCTGAGCCATGTGGGGCACACAACGGCCTGGGAGGCCATGGAGCTTTCGCAGGACCCGGTGATCTACTCCCACGCGGGCGTTGCCGCGCTGTGCACGCACAAGCGCAACATTCCCGACAAGCACATCCGGCGCCTGGCGGAGGGCGGAGGCGTCATCGGCCTGTGCCCGCACGCGGTTATGAACCAGCGTGAGCCCGGCCGCCGCCCCACGGTGGATGATTACATCGACGCCTTCCTGTACGTGGCGGATCTGACCGGCTCCATGGACCACGCCGGTGTGGGAACCGACCGCTGGAGCCGCAATACCCTGGCCAACGATTTCAAGCGCGTGGGCTTTGAGCGCACCACCCGCGGCTTCTTCGGTGAATATGACGGCAACCATAAGCATGTGGCCGGCTTCAATTATTATGATGAGTGGGAAAACCTGGTTGACCGTATGCTGGCCCGCGGCATTGCGCCGGATGACGTTTCAAAGCTGCTGGGCGGCAACTTCCTTCGGGTATTTGGCCAGGTATGGAAGTAACGCTTTCTGACAGTTCCATCATACACCGCGCAAGTAGCAAAAGGAGGAATTCGTATCATGGCTCAATCCAAGAACGATTTCATGCGTTACAAGCTGATGATGCGGCCCGACGTGGCGCAGACCCGGCAAAAGCTGGAGAAGGCGCCCGACGATCCGGATCTCTGGTACGAACTGGGCATGGCGTTGTCCAACGCGGGCGATAACGAAGCGGCCGTGGATGCCTTCTCGAAGGGAATCTCTCTGGCGCCGTTCGACCCCTACCTGTATTTTGCCCGTGGACGCAAGCAAAATGCCGCCGGCCGCTTCTGGCCCGCCATCTCCGACCTGACGCTGGCCACAAGGCTCGACAACACCCTCTGGACCTTCTATTACTACCGCGCGACCGCCTACAGCCTGGAAGGCTACTATGAGGAGGCCTGCGAGGACTTCAAAACCTGTATCCGCATTGCCGAGGACTGGGAATGCTGCCCCATGGTGCACTGGCTGTTTACCACCTACGTGCTGGAGCTGAACGACCGCAAGCGTGCCGAAGAATCGCTGAAGCTCATTCCCACGGATATCGTGCCTCCGCAGATGGATTACGGCTACCACCGCTGCTTCCTGCTGTATAACGGCCTGATTGCCCCCGATGATTTTGTCAACATCCCCGATATGCAGGAAAAGTGCCTCAAGCAGCCCAATCGCATCAATCTGGAGCTGAACACCATGTACTACGGGCTGTTTGCCTACAGCATGTACATCGGGGACGAGGCGAGGGCCGACAACGCGCTGCGCGAGCTTTTGAAAGTTGCCGTACCCCAGGCATTCGGTTATAAGAAGGGCATTGTGTTTGCCAAAAAGCGCGGGTTGATCTGACAAGGGTTACAGATATAGAAGGAGGTTGGTTTACAATGTCTTTGGCCAAGAATGAAGCGATGCGCGCCAGGCTGCTGGCCTATCCCCCGCTGGAGGAAGCCAAGGCGGCTCTGGACGAGCAGCATACCAGCGATAACTGGTACAACTACGGTATGGCCCTGGTCTCTGCCGGCAAGTCGGAGGAAGCCATCGACGCCTATTCCCAGGGGCTGGTGGAGAACCCCTTCGCCCCGATTCTCTATTTTGGCCGGGGCCGCCGCTACATCGGCCCCAAGAAGTACGACCGGGCAATCGCTGATTTTACCATGGCCATTCGCCTGGACCCTGAGGTATACTCGTACTGGTACTACCGCGCGGTATCCAACAACCTCAGCGGCCGTTACGAAGCCGCCATCTATGATTTCCGCCGCGCCATGGAACAGACGCAGCCCTTTGAACGCTATGGCCTGATTGACTGGCTCTTCACCTGCTATGTGGAAATGGGCGATATGGAGCACGCCAAAGCCGTTCTGGATGAAATTGACGACGACCTGCCCGCTCCGCAGATGCACTACGGCTACAAGCGCCGCGTGCGCCTGTATAAGGGCCTGATCGCTCCCGAAGCGTTTATCGACGAGGACGATATCCGCAAGCACATGGTCGATCAGGACAATCGGATGCAGCTGGAAATCACCACGCTTCTCTTTGGCCTCTACATCTACTACATGTATCATGGCGAGGAGCAAAAGGCCAATCAAACGCTGTTGGAAATTCTCAAAGATCCCTACAAGGGCGCCTTTGGCGCAATCAAGGCGGAGGATGCTGCCCGCGCAAAAGGATTGATTTAAAAAGGCGGCGCGCCCGGGCCGTCCACTCGTGTCAGGGTGCGCTCCATCACGCAGAAAGGCGGATTGCTTCATGATTCAACGCATTGATCCAGGTCAGACCATGTCCCGCGCCACCGTCCACAACGGCGTGATTTACTTCGGGGGCCATGTGGCGGCAGGCCGTCAGCCCACCATGACCGAACAGGCCCGCGCGGTGCTGGCCCGTTATGACGAGCTGCTCGCGCAAAACGGAAGCGACAAGGACCACATCATCTTCGCTTCCATCTATGTAACGGACATGGCGCTCAAAAGCGAGTTCAACGACGTGTGGAACCAATGGCTCAACCCCGGCTGCGCGCCGGCACGGGTGTGCGTGGAGGTCGGTCTTGGTGAAGGCTACCTGGTTGAGGTAACCCTGATTGCCGAGCAAATTGCAAAATGAGCCTGAGAAAGGGACAAACGCCATGAAAGACCGCAGAAAAGAAATGATCCGTAAGATGCTCATGACCCCTGATCTGGAAAAGTCCCGCGAGGCGCTGGCCCAGGACCCCGAAAATCCCGAACTGTTGTATCAGCTGGGAATGGCCGTGGGCGTAGCTCAGGGCGCGGAGGCCAGTATCGACACGTTTTCCCGGGGGCTGGCCTTCCATCCTTTCAATGCTCCCCTGCACTTCGGCCGGGGGCGCAAGTACATCGGCCTGCGCAAGTACTGGCTCGCCATTGCCGATGCTACGCTGGCCATTCGCCTGGAGCCGGACATCTGGACCTACTGGTACTACCGTGCCGTGCCGCGCAACCTTGCCGGGGATGCCCGGGGCGCCCTGGAAGATTTCATGCAGTGCTACCGCATGACGCCCGAAAACGAGCATTATCCGCTGGTGGACTGGATGTTCCTCTGCTGCCTGGATATGGGCGATATGGACAGGGCCGCCGAGACGCTCAAGCTGATAGATACCTCGGTGGAGCCGCATCACTGCATGGATTACGCCTACCGCCGCCGCATCCGGCTCTATAAGGGCGAGATCAAGCCTGAAGAGATGATTGACGACGAGGACATCCTCAAAAATGCGTACGTCGCTCAGCCCGGACGGGTACAGCTGGAGCACGAAACGCTCACCTTCGGCTTGTTCGCCTATTACACCTACATCGGGGATACGCAAAAGGCCAACGAGACCTTGAAGACCATTGCCTCCTTCAAGCCGTCCGCCGCCTTTGGGTATCTCAAGGGAACCGATATCGCCCGCAAACGCGGTCTGATATAAAATAAATCAAGGAGGATGCCATTATGAAAACCCGCTTTGTCCGCATATTGGCCCTGTGCCTAACCATGGCGCTGATTCTTGGTTGCCTTCCCGCCGCCCTGGCTGAGGATGTGCAGTACAAGGACACGGTTATCTTGGCCACTGCGACCGAACAGAACTTCATGGACGGCCAGATGAACAACACCAATGATAAAGTGCTCCGTACCGTATACTCCAGCCTGGTAAAGCGCAACACCGACAACGAGATCGTCGGCGACCTGGCCGAGAGCTGGGAAGTTTCCGAGGACGGCCTGACCTGGACCTTCCATCTTCGCAAGGGAGTAAAGTTCCACAACGGCAAGGAATTCACGGCCAAGGACGTAAAGGCATCCTATGACCGCCTCCTTGACGAGGAGAACCCGGTGCGCTACACCTCCACCATGAGCTTCATCACCACGGTGACCGTTGTGGACGACTACACCGTTGAAATGTGCACCGAGAATCCCGCTCCCGCCATGCTGGCCAACCTGTGCCACCGCGCCAACCTGATTCTGGACGCCGACTACATTGAAAAGTACGGCAAGGATCTGGGCCTGACCGCGGAAAGCTGCAACGGCACCGGCCCCTATGTGCTCAAGGAGTGGAACATGGGCGAGCGCATGGTGTTCGAGTCCTTCCCCGACTACTTCGAGGGCGAAGCTCCCACCAAGAACTTCATCATTGAAATCATGCCCGAAGCCGCTTCCCGCGCCATCGCTCTGGAAATGGGCGAGGTTGACATCGCCGACGGCTGCTCCACCATCGACGTGCAGCGTTTCATGGCCGATGACGAAACCGGCAACGCCGACGGCATCTGCGTAAACTTCTACCCCTACCAGGGCCTGCACGGCTTCCAGTTCAACTGCGCGCACCCCATCATCAAGGACACCCGCATCCGTCAGGCCATCAGCTACGGCATTGACCGTCAGGCGATCATTGATGCGCTCTACGCGCCCATGGGCGAGTATTGCGCCACCGCTCCCCTGAGCGAAGTGGTGTGGGGCTACTACGACTTCGGCGTCATCCCCTATGAGCCCGAAAAGTCCAAGGAGCTCCTGGCCGAGGCGGGCTATCCCGACGGCTTCACCTTCTCCTGCCAGGTGTACGAGGGCTACAGCCAGGCGCTGGCTTCCGCCGAGATGATCGCGCAGCAGCTGTCCCTGCTGGGCATCACCATGACCATCGAAGTGGTCGACAACGCCGCCTTCAAGGCCGCTCGCGCCAACCGCACCTATCCCGGTGAGGACTTCCCGTGGGGCATGTTCATCATGGGCTACGGCCCCGGCTCGCTGGACGCCGACGAGGGCCTGCGCCGCATCTGGGAAACCTCCTATAACGGCGATAACGACAACAACTACGGCTGGTATTCCAACGCCAAGGTGGACGAGCTGCTCAACGCCGCCGCCATCGAGATGGACGAGGATAAGCGTAAAGAGCTCTACAAGGAAGCCATGCAGATCATCTACATCGACGATCCCGCCGCTGTGTTCACCAACCAGCGCCGCCTCATCTATTGCATGAGCGACAAGGTGGAAGGCTTCCAGGTGGATATGCGCAACGCCATCAACTATACCACGCTGCGCTGCCGCGCCGACTGACGCATATGGCAGGCTGAAACAGGCTTTTCAGCCGGTTCTGCCGCTTTTGTCCAAGGCGCGCCTCTCCCCCAACCGGGAAAGGCGCGCCTTCGGGCAAAAGAGGGAACCTTCGGACGAAATGGCGGCCTGTCCCGATCATCCCTGATTTGGAGGAGATACAATGCTCAAATATACTTTGAGAAGATTGCTTCAGCTGATCCCAACCCTATTGGTTGTCTCCTTTATTGTGTTCGCCATGGTCCGTCTGATTCCCGGCGACCCCATTACCCTTCTGTATGGCATCAGCGAAGGAGCCGGTACGGACAGCGAATATCTGGACTATATGCGGGAGCAGTATGGCCTGAATGATCCGCTGCCCGTGCAGTATTTCAATTATCTGGTCGATATTCTTCACGGTGATTTTGGCACCAGCCTGTATACGCACAAACCCATCATCGAGGAAATTTCCAACCGCTATGAAAACACGCTGATCCTGGCGGTAGGCGGCACATTGGTGGGTTCCCTTCTGGGCGTGGTGCTGGGAATCATCGCTGCGGTAAAACACAACAAGCTGGGCGACAACATCGTGATGGTGCTTTCGATGATCTTCGTTTCCACGCCCTCTTTCTTCCTGGCCATGATTCTGATGCTGGTGTTCGCCCTGCAGCTGCGATGGCTGCCCGTCATGGGCATGAAGGGACCCGCCTATGCCGTGCTGCCCATCTTAACGCTGGGCCTGCACGCCGTGGGCCTGATTGCCCGCACCACGCGCTCATCCATGCTGGATACCATCAACCAGGATTATATCCGCACTTCCAAGGCCCGCGGCGTATCGCGGTTTAAAATTATCATGTCGCACACGCTGAAAAATGCGTTGATTCCGATTCTCACCGCTATCGGCCTGCGCTTTGGCGGCCTGCTGGCAGGCGCCGCGCTGGTGGAAACGGTGTTCTCCATCCCCGGATTGGGGCGTTTCATGGTGGATGGCATCAGCAACCGTGATTATCCGGTCATCCAAAGCACGGTGCTGCTGTTTGCAACCACGTTTGTCGTTGTCAATACGTTGGTGGATCTGCTCTACGGATTTGTGGATCCCCGTGTGAAATATAACTGATCGGAGGTCTGCCGCATGAAAAAGCATCCCATTCTTCGCCGGTTCATGAAGCGCAAGGCCTCCGTGCTGGGCGCCGTTATTCTGCTTCTGTTCTTCTTTACCGCCCTGCTGGGCCCCTTCCTCTGCTCGCAGGACCCGTACGAGCAGGACGTGACGCAAATTCATAAGGGGCCCTCGCTGGAGCACTGGTTTGGCACGGATTACCTGGGCCGCGATACCTTTACCCGCCTGGTATACGGCGCGCGCGTATCCCTTGCGCTGAGCTTCAGCGGCGTGGTTTCCGGTTCGCTCATCGGCATCATCATCGGCGTATGTGCCGGTTACTTTGGCAAATGGGTGGATACGCTGCTCTCCCGCGTGATTGATATCATGCTGGCCTTCCCCAGCCTGCTGCTGGCGATGACCATCGTGGCCATTCTGGGCAACGGCCTGTTTAACACGGCGGTGGCCATTGCGGTATTCTCCATACCATCGGTTGCGCGAATGGTGCGCGGCGTGGTGATCGGCCTGCGTGATTCGCAGTATATCAGCGCCTGCCATGTGATGGGCGAGAGCAATGTGCGCATCATTGGCACCCATATCATTCCCAACGCCATCTCCCAGATCATCGTAAACATTACGCTGAATCTGGGCACCGCCATTCTCACCGCTTCGTCGCTGTCCTTCCTGGGACTGGGCGTGCAGCCCCCCAACCCCGAATGGGGCGCCATGCTGTCCAAGGCCAGGGACGTGCTGCGCTACAATCCTGCCGAGGCTATTTTCCCGGGCATTGCCATTACGCTGGTGGTCATGTCCTTTTCCCTGGTGGGTGACGGCCTGCGCGATGCCCTTGATCCGAAACTGAAGAACGTATCCTGAGGAGGGGCGACCATGTCAGAGAAAGCATTGCTGGAAGTAAAGGATTTAAAAACATACTTCTACACCGAAGAGGGCGTTACCCCTGCGGTGGACGGGCTGAGCTTTACCCTGCAGGACGGAGGCACCCTTGCCATCGTGGGCGAATCCGGCTGCGGAAAGTCCGTCACCTCGCTGTCCATATTGCGCATTTTCCCCTCTCCCCCCGGCAAAATTGTCGGCGGAGATATCCTCTACAAGGGCGAGAGCCTCCTGAAAAAGTCCGAAAAGGAAATGCGCAAAATTCGTGGAAACGAAATCTCCATGATTTTTCAGGAGCCCCTTACCTCGCTTAACCCCGTGTTCACCGTGGGCCAGCAAATCTGCGAAACGCTCAAGATGCATCAGGGGCTGAACAAAAAGCAG
>UQEF01000038.1 GCA_900540045.1 uncultured Eubacteriales bacterium
CGGAGCTGGAGGGCATAGCGGGAAACATCACGCTCAACACGCCGCTCATGGAGGCATACAGCGGAACGGCTTCCATGAACGGCGCCGTGAGCGGGGAGTTTCCGACGCTTTTGCCGGGGCAGAACGCAATCAGTTGGATGGGAAGCGTGAGCAGCGTGGTCATTGAGCCTCATTGGCGGTATCTGTAAGGACTATCGTATTGCAATTCGCAATACAAGACGGTATAATGCTCTTGAGAGGTGGTACCGATATGGCCGGCAAGAGCGCAAACGTTATGGTGAGAGTGGAACCGGAAATCAAAGCGCAGGCAGAAGCGGTGTTGGATAAACTGGGTCTGCCGGTATCTGTGGTTATTAACTCGCTGTATCGGCAAATCATCATGCAACATGGGCTTCCATTTGCGTTGACCATTCCTGGGAATCTTTCGGTTCGGAATCAGACAATGGCTGCGCAGTTTGATGCTGTGATGGAAAAAGAGTTGCCTGAGGCGTAAACCGGAAAAGAGATGGATTTGGACGAATCCCTGAGCAGAGCAAGACAAGAGCGCGGGATGAACTGCTGGGTAAAGCTGACGCAGAACGCCATGAAACAAAAGCAGGGGATTGTTGAATATATTTAGGGTATGTTGCGGATTCCAGGAAGAACATAGAAAATTAACTGCACAGGCGTTGTCTCAGGCAATTTACAATGATATAATATAGCACAATGCTTGCAGAATGTTTTTCGAGACAGTGATTTGGAGAGGAGGATGCTGACCATGCTTGCTCCGAGCAAACTGTTTTTTGAAAGAACGCAGAAAAACAGCATTTATAACATTCAGCCGATCAGCAATATTCTCTCCGTAGTTTCCCACGGGATTCTTTCTTATAATCGGGCTGCAAAAATGGCGCACAAATCAATTGCCATGTCCGATGTACAGAGCCGGCGCGATAACGTTGTTATTCCGAATGGCGGCCATCTTCATTCTTATGCGAATGCCTATTTTAATCCGCGCAATCCAATGATGTATAAGCGCAAGGATATGGCAGAAACTTTGTGTGTACTGGCTATTTCGGCATTGGTCCTTGATTGCGCGGGAACGATCATTTCGGACGGAAATGCTGCCAGTGCATATAGTCGTTTCTATTCTCCGCAAGATGGAATCCAAAAGCTAGATTTTTGTGAAATCTATGGTCAATGGTGGCTGGACGAAGATTCGTATGAACAAATGAAGCGAAAACGTATTAAGTGCGCGGAAATACTGGTGCCGGATGTAATTGCGTATGAGTATATCATCGGCGCTATTGTCGTGAATGAACAGGCGAGACAGGAATTGATTCTGCAGGGGTTCGAGAAAAAAATTGTTATCGAACCAAAGACATTTTTTCGAAAGGAGGGGTAAAGGTGAAAATATTGCTGGGGAATATTTTTGACAGCAAGTGCAGCACACTGGTAAATACGGTCAACTGCGTAGGCGTTATGGGTAAGGGAATTGCTTTGGATTTTAAGAAGAAGTATCCCGGTATGTTTGACGAGTATCAGACGCTTTGCAAAGAGGGGCGTGTAAAACCGGGGCAGCCCTATCTTTATCGCGACCTGGCCGGCAATTCCATTATCAATTTTCCCACGAAGGACAACTGGCGTTCTCCCTCTAAGTTCTCGTATATAACCAAAGGCTTGAAATGGTTTCAGCAGTCATACCAGGAACTGGGGATAACATCTGTTGCCTTCCCTCCTTTGGGATGCGGAAACGGAGGTCTAAAATGGGACGATGTTGGTCCCGAAATGTATCGCGCACTAAAAGATTTGCCTATAGAAATTGAGATTTATGCACCCTATGGGACGCCCAAGGAAAAATTGACTTTTCAGTATCTAGAGCAGGCAGGGACAGCCAGCGAGACACTTAAGGGGGTGAAGCGCGCTTCCTTTAATGATAAATGGCTGTTGATCCTTGAAGTGGTACGTCAGGTAAATGCACAACGCTATTCGCTGCACGTTGGCAGGGTCATTTTTCAGAAAATCTGCTACGTGCTGACTCGCTCTGGAATTCAGACCGGCTTTACCTTCATCAAGGCAAGCTACGGCCCATACTCAGCGGAGGTTAAGGAAAGCATCACGACTTTGTCCAATGCCAATTTGATGGTCGAGAGTCAGCATGTCGGACAGAACATGGTGGAAACGCGAGTAACGCCCAATTTCGCATTTGATCCTTCTCTATATACCAGCGATGAACTTCAATGCCTGAATAAAACCGTGGATCTGTTTTGCAGAATTAAAAATACAGATCAGGCTGAAATGATGGCAACCGTCATGTTCTCCTACGACAGGCTCAAGCTTCGGAATGCAGAAGTGACGGAGGAAGATGTGCTCCGTGACGTACTGGATTGGAAAAAACGCTGGGTTGGTGTAAAAGAAGATGAAATCAGGCATACGATTCGTGACCTGTCCATTCTCGGATGGCTTCAGCCGAAAATCAGCTTTCCTGTTGAGGAGGAATACTGAGGAACCTGGTCGTTGCATAATAGAGGAAAAGGATGACTGCTTTCTCTCTGCTGAATAGAGGTATCACAAGCAAAATTGGACAAAGCGCCTGTTGCGAAAGCAGGCGCTTTTCCTGTGCCCCGAAGGGAGGTAATCCCCATGATTTGCGTATACCCCGCCGCCTGCACGGACTTCTCCGGCAATGGGCTGGGCGTGGTGCGGCCGCAGTCCTGCACAGTCACCGAAACCCTCAACGGCGAATGGGAGCTGACCCTCGTCCATCCCATCGACGAATACGGGAAATGGACGCGGCTGAGTGAGGGCAATATCCTGCGCGCGCCGGTGCCCGCCGCCATGACGCCCCGCATCCGGATTTCCGTGCCGGGCGAGGATACGCGCCGCGATGTGTATCAGGTGGATACGGATACGCCCGAAGCCTCCGTGCGGGGCGGTACGCTGCGCCTGCGCACGGGACCCGGCGAAGGGTATTCCGTGCTCAAGCAGTACGCCAACGGAACCGAGGTACAGGTGCTTTCCAGAACCAACGCACAGTGGTATGAGGTGGTGCTCCCGGACGGAAAGCGCGGGTACATGTCAACGACGTTTTTGCGCTATGTTCGGACGGAGGGGTCCGTATCCGAGGCGGTCAACGCCGTGGTGGATGCCCGCCAGCTGCGCGACCAGCCCTTCCGCATCTACCGGGTCGTGCCGGAGCTTGGCAAGCTCACGGTTTACGCCCGCCATATCTTCTATGACCTTTTGGACAACATGGTCAAATCCCTCAGGCCCTCACCCTCCGCGGTGGGGGCCTCCGTCGTGCAGGGGCTTGCCTCCGCCTGCCTCTCCGGGCATGGCTTCACCTTCTATTCCGACCTGACCTCCACGGCGCAGGACGTGAGCCTTGAGAACGTCAATCCCGTGGAGGCCCTGCTGGGCGAGGGCGGGCTGGCGGAGAAGTACGGCGGGGAGCTGACGCGGGACTGGTTTGACGTGTTTCTGGTCCGGCGCGTGGGCGCGGACAGCGACGTGCAGATCCGGGAGGGGAAGAACCTCACCGGCATCTCCTACGACGTGGACGAGACGGACGTGGTCACCCGCATCATGCCCACCGGCGAGGACGCGGACGGCAACCTCCTCTACCTGCCGGAACTGTACATCGACAGCCCGAACATCGGCGCGTACACGCACCCGAAGTGGATTCATCTGGCGGTCAGCGAAGCAAAAGAAGTGACGGACGGCGATACGCCGAAAAGCAAGGACCAGTGCTACGCCGAACTGCGCAAGGCCGCCCAAACGGAATATGAAAACGGCTGCGACCTGCCCACGGTGACCCTCAAGGTGGATTTCGTCAACTGCGCCGATACCGAGGAATACCGGCAGTACGGGTTTCTCCAGAACATCTTCCTCGGCGACAGCGTGCGCGTGGTGGCCCGGCGCATCGGCGTGGCGGTCTCCCTGCGCATGACGCAGTACACCTACGACTGCCTGACGCAAAAGTACACCGCCGTAACGCTGGGCACCTCCGCGGACACGCTGGAGGGCAGCATGATCTCCGCGCGGCAGCTGGCCAACGGTTCCATCACCGGCATGAAGCTGGCGCTCAACTCCGTGGGCAGCGGCCAGCTGCAAAGCGGGTCGGTCGGATCGCTCCAGATCAAAAACGCGGCCGTCAGCGGCGCGCATATTCAGGACGCCTGCATCACCCGCGCCCACATCGCGGAGGCGCTCATCGACACGCTGAGCGTCAACGCGCTTGCCGCCGTGACGGCCAAAATCAAGGAACTGGCCGCGGGCAGCGTCACGGCCGACGACCTCTACGCCTCCGTGGCCATGATCGCCGCAGCCCAGCTGACCACGGCCAATATCGTGAGCGCGGACATCCGCTGGGCGGACATCGAGGCGCTCTCCGCCCGCATCGCGCAGATCAGCAAGGCGCAGATCACCGCCGCCGCCATCGACGAGGCGAATATCGACTGGGCGGCCATCACCACGCTTACGGCCGCCACGGCGGAGATTGTCAAGGTCCAGATGCGGACCGCCGATATCGACTGGTCGCACATCAAGGACCTGGCCACCGATACCGCCGTCATCACCCAGGGCACGGCGGGGGAGCTCTATATCGCGCGGCTGGCCGTGACCGAGGCGAACATGGTCTCCCTGACGGTCGGCGAGCTGGTAGTCAAAGGCTCGGACGGCCATTTTTATTCGGTGTCCGTGGATGAGAGCGGGCAGGTTGTTACGACGCTCAAGCAGATCGCCAACGACGACGTGGCCGACCAGAGCATCGACGGCGGGGAGAAGATCATCGAGGGCACGATCACTGCGGGTACGCTCAACGTGCAGGACATCTTCGCCGGCAATGCCGTCATCCAAAGCCTCATCGCCGCCAACCTCGACGTGGACACGCTCTTCGCCCGCGAGGCCACCGTCGCCGCCCTGAACGCCATGGACATCACCTCCAACACCTATCTGAAGCTCATGGTCTCGGGCAAGGCGGACAAGGAGGACCTGGACGCGCTGAATGAACGGGTCAGCGCGGCGGAACTGAAGCTCACGGAGGACGCGATTGTGTCCACCGTCACGGGCAGCGATCGGTACAAAGAGGACCTTGCCGCCATCGCAGCGAGCGGCTCCGGGCCGGAGCTTGTGGTGGGCACGCAGACCTCGTACACCGCGGCGTGGACGGGAAACGCGGGCTTTGCGGCGCTTCACGACGGGCAGCAGATCACCTACTGGCTGCCCGCGGCATCCGGGAGCAACGTAACGCTCGATCTTACGCTCGCAGACGGCAGCACTACCGGTGCGATTCCATGCTACTTTGGCGGCAGCACCCGGCTGGGCACCCAGTACGCCGCCGGGAATGTCGTCAGGCTCACCTACCGGGAAAACGTCGTTATCGGTTCTGCCTCCATCCCCAAAGGCTGGTGGGCGGACGCGAACTACAACACCGATACCTACGACCGCATTCGCATCGGAACGACGCTCAAGGCCAAGACGGCCATTCCCGCGGGAAGGCTGGCCGTCGCGGACGAGGAAGGCTGCTTCCCGCTGGCGGCCGGCGTGTCCTTTGACGTGACCCGGCCGGTGCTCTACTGCGCCGCCGCCGTGTCCGCCGGGACGTACGGCTCCCAGTTCTACCTGACCTACCCCTACTGCACGCTGCGCACGGTTGACCCGGACTTTGCGGGGACGGTCGGCACAACCTGCTATGTGGCGGGCACGCTCGACGGCACGGCCTTTACGCCCGCGGAAACCTGCCTGACAACTTCGGTTCCCACCGAGGACGACGGCCTGACCTACATGGCGCTGGGCACGCTCACCGGCACGTACCAGACCTGCGTGTTCCCCGAACACCCGCTCTACCGCTTCGTGGACGGTGCGTTCAAGCCCTTATCTCAAGTGGCCTATGAGGCTTCCGTCGCCATCGGCGAAACGCGCCGGGAGATGTCCACGCGCTTTGAGCAGACCGACACGGCCATCGCGCTCAAGGCGGACCAGACGGAGGTTCACGCCCTCTCCACGCGCGTGCAGTCCGCCGAGCAGAAAATCACCCCGCAGGCCATCACGGCCGCGGTGGCGGCGTCCGCAAGTTTCGTCCATGAAAAGTACGAGGGCCGCAACTACTGCCTGGGCAGCGGCGGCGAATTTACCTTCATTTCCAACCGCTACTACGAGGACGGCAAGGCCACCTCGCTCACCCTCAAAAGCCTCGCGGTTTCGGACGATTTCTTCGCGCACAGCCAAAGCGGCGCGTCCATCCGCATTTCGCTGGACATCCGCCGTCAGGGGGTGGAGGCCTCCGAAGCCGCCACGCCGGGCGTGTACTCCGGCCTGTGGGTGTACTACCTCTACAGCGAGAACGGACAGTTCAAAACCGTCGGACGCGGCTGGTACCTGCGCACCACGGACGCGAGCTTTCAGGCCACGGACGACGGCTGGGTGCGCCTGCAATACGGACCGCTGGACCTGTCGCCCTACAACCCCGTCTCCATTTCCTATTTCGCCCTCGGCACATCCGCGGCCAACGGCATGACGGGAAACGTCCGGTTTCGGAATGTCAAGCTGGAGGTGCTGGACGCCTGGACGGACTGGAGCGCCGCGCCCGAGGACATCTACGGTCTGGCGGGACGCATGGACAGCGCGGAATCCCGCATCACGCAAAACGCCGGCAATATCGCCCTCAAGGTCAGCACTTCGGTCTACAACACCGAAAAGGTCTATCGCAGCAACACCGCTCCCACTACCCTCTATGCCAACATGCTCTGGCTGGATACCTCCCTCTCTCCGCCCATCCTCAAGCGGTATACGGGCTCGGCATGGGCGGCCGTGGGCGCGCAGGAGCTCAAGACGAGCGGGATCACCATCGGAGGAAACAACGTGGCCATTACCACGGAGAACTTCCTGCTCCAGCTCCTCGACCCCGCGAACAACGAAAACGTCCTCATGGAGATGAGCGCAAGCGGAGACGTCGGCTTTAAGGCGCTGTATGCCGATGAGGTGGTTTCGCCCTCCGTGGTCAACGCCTATACCGGCCCCGCCACGCTGTATGTCTACCCCGCCCTGAGCGGCATGGCGGCCAATGCGTGCCGCAGCCTTCGGGAGGCGCTCTCGCGGATCAACGGAAAGGCGCTGCGCTATGACGTGACCGTCGCCTTCTTCACCTCCCAGGCCGAGACGCTCTACGAGATGGAGGGCGTGGAGATCAGCGGGGTGACCGGGCCGCATACGCTGCGCATCGAGGGCATGGACCGCAACAAGACGCTGAGCACCTTTCTCACCGTGAGCAGCTGCACGGCGCGGATCGAGCTTTCCTACCTGAACATCCGCGACTGCCGCGGCCTCGTCGGCGGAACTTCAAAAAACAGCTACCTCATCAACGCCCGCAACAATACCTTTCTTTCTCTGACCGGATGCGTGCTCGATCTCAACAACGTCACTGCCAATGCGGTGCAGGCCACGGCCTCGTATGTGGACCTGCGCTACTGCGAGATTCGCAGTGCCTATATCGGGCTGGGGCTGGAAAGCGCCACAGGCAACCTGTACTACTGCAAGGGACAGTGCACGTTTTCGGTGTTCTGCATGTCCGGTATTGCCTTTTGCACGGGCACGGTGCCTTCGGGCGGGCGCACGTCCTCCTGCAACGGACAGATCTTCGACGCGGGCGTGACCACGGATGCGGGAGCGACAGTCGCACCCCAGACGCCGGACGATACCACGCTGCAATACGCCACGCTCACCAAGTCCTATCGCGGCGGCTGGCGCACGGATACGGTGGACGTGGTGCAGGGCGTGTATTCGGAGGCCGGGTATTCCGCCGGCCTGAGCTGGAACTACGGCTGCATGTGGTTTGGAGGTCTGCGGGGCGCGCTCTCCGGCAAGACGGTCAAGTCCGCGACGCTCACCCTGTATCGCAAAACCGGCAGCGGCTCCGGCGCGGCCAGGACGCTTTACCTGTGCGCCATCACCAACACCACGGCCAGCGGCGCGCCCGCCGTCGCGGCAAACTACGGGGCCATCGGCACCCTTGGCCGCGCGGAGCAGATGACATTCGCCATCCCGCCGGCCGTGGCGGAGGGCCTGGCTAACGGGACGTTCGGCGGCCTGTGCCTGTACGAGTCGCCCTACAACTTCGGCGCTTCCAACTGGTCGGCCAACTACATGCGCATCGCCGGGACGGACAGCAGCTACAAGCCCTGCTTGCGGGTAATCTATGGCGGCACGGCCGCCGGGTAAGGAGGTTTCAAATGTACATCGCAATCCCCTTCGAGGGGCGGGTGAGAACGCTCATCCGCTCCTCTTTCGTTCTGGCAAAACGACTGTCGGAAACGACCTACAACCTGTCCGGGGACGCCTTTCAGATGGCGCAGGTGACGGCGGAGCAGGCGCTCGTCTTTCCGGATGAGGTGACGCTTGAGGAAGGGACGGAGCTTACGGACGAGCTGCTCATGCAGGCTTTGCCGCTGGAGAGCTTTGTCTCGGTATCGGCGGAAGAGGCCCTTCCAAACGTGCTGGGCCTGCTGCTTCGGGCCGCCGTGGCGGACGGGCGCATCTCGGACGAGGAGCTGCTCGCCGTCCAGCCCGCGCTGGAGGGGCGAAGCTGGCGCGCGAACGTCGCGGTGCAGGTGGGCGACGTGTTTGCCTACAAGGGCGCGCTCTGGCGATGCCTTCAGGCACACACCACGCAGGGCGGCTGGCAGCCGGACAAGACCCCGGCCCTCTGGCACAGGGTGGAGATCATCACCGGGGGCGTGGTGCGCGTCTGGGAGAAAGGCGTGGCCTATGCGGTCGGCGACGTGGTGGCCTTCCCGAAGGAGGACGGGACGCGGTACACCTGTATTCAGGCGCACACCTCGCAGGCCGGGTGGCAGCCGCCGGCCGCGCCCGCGCTGTGGAAGGCGTCGGAGGAAGATGAACCCTTGCAAATCGAAGCCGAAACATGAGGCGTCCATGCGAGCGGCTTTTGTATTATTTCCATCACAAGGAGGAAACATCATGCGTGACTTTTCGATTGATCTGGTATGGGCCAAGCTGCAGATGGCCATTGCCGCCGTGGGCGGCTGGCTGGGGTACTTCGTGGGCGGCGTGGACGGGCTGATGACCGCGCTGCTCGTCCTGATGGTGATGGACTACGTGACCGGGGTCATGTGCGCGGTGATCGACCGGGAACTGTCCAGCTCCGTGGGCTTTCGGGGCATCTTCAAGAAGGTGCTGATCCTCATGCTGGTGGGCGTGGCGCACATCGTGGACCTGCATGTGGTGCGCTCGGGAGAAGCGCTTCGCAGCGCCGTGATCTGCTTTTACCTCTCCAACGAGGGTGTGAGCGTGCTGGAAAACGCGGGGCATCTGGGCCTGCCTATCCCCGAAAAGCTCAAGGCCATCCTGGCCCAGCTGCACGACCGCATCGAGGAGGCGGACGGGACGGAGGACGGCGGCGAGTGACCGCCGTCTCCTGAAAGGAGGAATATGCCATGTCTGAACGCGTTCACACACCCATGACCAACGAGCACTTCGCGGCCTTCTGCCGCTCCATGGTGGGCCAGCCCTACTGGTACGGCACCTGCCTGTACAAGTGTACGGAAAGCCTGCGCAGCCGAAAGGCGGCTCAGTATCCCTCGCATTATGCCTCCGGCCGCACGGCGCGGTACAGGCAGGATATCTCCGAGAAAAAGATCTGCGCCGACTGTATCGGCGCGGTCAAGGGATATGCCTGGACCGGCGGCGGACTGGGCGTATTGGAGGCCATCGGTACGGACAAGACCTACGCCAGCAGCTACGGCTCCCACGGCTGCCCCGACAAGGGAGCCGATTCCATGTTCACCTATGCAAAGAGCAAAGGCGCGGGCTGGGGCGGCATCGACACGCTCCCGGAGGTCGTGGGGCTGGCGCTGCACAAGGAAGGGCACGTGGGCTACTATGTCGGAAACGGCGAGGCCGTGGAGTGGAAGAGCTTTGCGGACGGCTGCGTCAAAACGAAGGTCGCCGGGCGCGGCTGGACGAGCTGGTACCGTCTGCCCTTCCTCGACTATGGCGACGGGGTTTTGCAGGGAAGCACGGACGATGAGTCCCCCGCGGAAACCCCGCTGGGGAGCCGTCTGCTGCTGGACGGCTCGGAGGGTAGCGACGTGCGCGCCCTGCAGGAGCTGCTGCTGTCGCTGGGGTACGCGCTGCCCCGCTACGGCGCGGACGGGAATTTCGGCGCGGAAACCGAGGCGGCACTCCGCGCCTTTCAAGTCGACGCGGGGCTGGAGGCGGACGGCAAGTACGGCGAAAAAAGCCATGCCGCCCTGACGGACGCGCTTGCGGATGGGGGAAAGGAGAGCCGGCCCGCGCAGCCGGAGCCCCCGGATGCGGAAAAACCGTCCGTCTCCGCAACGGTCGTCATCGTCTCGGACGGCGGCAAGGTCAACGTCCGCGAGGGAAACGGCCTGACGTATGGCCACATCGCCCAGCTCGCGCCCGGCACGACCTGCCCGTATGTCGCCACGGCCGAAAACGGATGGCATGCCGTGGTGGTCGGAAGGCGCGTCGGATGGGTGTCCGGGGAATACAGCCGCGTGATCTGACCCAAAAAGAAAAGGCTCCTTCGCGCGACCGCGCCGGAGCCTTACGGTTCAAGGTTGCCTTCCTGAAACAGGGGAGAATCGAAAAACTCGGAAATGCTGATGCCCAGCCCCTGACACATCTCGTGAATGACGCGCAGCTTCACCGAATCGTAGGAACAGTTGATGACGTTGCCGATGGTGGACTTGGGCACGCCGCTCTTGATGAAAAGCTGGTACTGCGTCATCCGCTTTTCCTTCAGCAGCTCCGTCAGCCTTGCGCTGATCGCCTGATTGAGCTTCATTCCATCACCATCCCTGTCGCTGTACCAATATTGTAATGTGGCACCTGTCAGGAATAGTCCCTGTAGCTGTACTAATCCGCAATTTCGTGATATGATTTACAGGCAGTGCGGGGGGTGATCCGATTGATTGTTACCTTTTGCGGTCACAGCGAGGTCCCGGACCGGGAGGCGGTGCGCGGGTGGCTGAACGATGTCTGCGAACGGATGATCGAGGGCGGGGCGACCGAGTTTTATTTGGGCGGCTATGGCGCGTTCGATCGCCTGTGCGCCGACGTGCTGCATGGGCTGAAGCGTCGGCATGCCCATATCCGCCTGATTCTGGTGCTTCCCTATCTCAACGGCGCCATGCCTGCGGAGGGCTACGACGAGACGGTTTATCCGCCGCTGGAATCGGTGCCGAGGCGATACGCTATTTTGCGCAGAAACGAATGGATGATTCAGCGCTGCGACGTGCTCGTCGCCTATGTCACCCACGGCTGGGGCGGTGCGGCCAAAACGCTGGAGTACGCGCGCAAAAAGAAAAAGACCATTCTCGCTTACGGAGAATGACCCTCGGAGAAAAGCAGGCAAGGCAGTCATCGCTTTGCCTGCTCCTCTTTTTTTCTCTGTATGTCCACATTGCGCCGCGGGCTGTCCGAACAGGAGGATGGGGAGAGAGGGAAAGGAGGCGTGCGGCGCAGTTGTGTTCAGAACGTAAGAAACCGGACACAAAGAGTTATCTTGCAATCGCGGCCGATCAGAGCAAACATGTCACATGCAGACCGATAGAATCTGCTTTCCAAAGACAAAGGAGGAATCATGCATGGAAAACAACACCGCCCGGAACCGACTGGACGATATGCTGGAACGCTATGGCGAGGTATGCACCCAGAAGGTCGCGGCCCAGCTGCTCAGCGTTGTGCCGCGCACCATTCACCGCATGCTGGAGGAGGGCCGTCTGCGCCGGGTAGACCGCCGGGTGGACGTGCGCTCCATCTGCGAGTACATCGAGAATCCCAAACAGGCGAATTTTGTGGCCAAGGCGAAAAACGCCCGGCCGCGCAACATGATGAGCGAGAGCGACTTCTTCGCCGCAGCCCGCCAGGGCCGATGGGCGCCCAGGCGCTAAGGAGGGGAGCCTATGGCCAAGAGGACGCCTTCGGGCAAGTTCCGCGGGAAGGTGACCATCGGCTACGACCCGGACGGCAAGCCGATCTACAAGTATGTGACGGCGCCGACCCGCCGGGAGCTGGAAAACGTCAAGGAAGCCGTGCGGGAGCACTACATCTTCGGCAGGGCGATTCCCCGGGATCAGCCGTTTTACGAATACGCCGGGCAATGGTACAGGGTCAAGAAGGAGCCGTTCATCTCCAACGCCAGCCGCTCCTATTACAAGACGTGCTTCGTCAAACACCTTCTGCCGCAGTTCGGCATGCAGCATATGAAGGCCATCAGCGCGGCGCAGATCCAGGAATTCGTGAGCGGCTTTGCCGGAGCCAGCAAGTCCCAGATCAACAACGTCATCGGGACCCTGAAGGCGATTTTCGCTTCGGCCTACGCGGAAGGGGTGATCGAGCGCGATCCCACGGTCGCGCTCATCCGCCCCAAAGCTTCAAAGGGGACGAGGCGCAGGGCGCTGACGCCGGAGGAAACCCGGCGCGTGCTGGAGACAATTCGAACCCACCCGGAGGGGCTGTTTCTGGCGATTCTCTACTATCTTGGCGTTCGCCGGGGCGAAGCGCTGGGGCTCAAGTGGGGCGACTTCGACTTTGCGGCCGACCAGGTGCACATCCTCCGGGACATCGACTTCACCGGCTCCACTTCTTCGGAGGGCACGCTCAAGACCGCCGCCGCAGACCGCTTCATTCCCGTCCCGGCAGCGCTCCGTGAGATGCTTCTACCAAAGCGGGAATCAGCGGATGCTTACGTGTTCCACACGCCGTCGGGTGCGCCGCTTCCGCAGGCCAGCTACAAGCGCATGTGGTCGCGGCTGATGATGGCCTGCGGGTGCGTGACATGGCGGGAGATCAAGCCGGGCACCTCCCGCCCGGACGACATCCTTAAGCAGGTCAAGCCCACGCTGACCCCGCACTATTTCCGGCACAACTACGTGACACTGCTCTACGAGAGTGGCGTCGACCCGCTGATCGCCATGAAGATTGTGGGCCACACCGACTACCAGACCACCGCGAACATCTATACCCACCTTAAGGAGGAGACGCTGCGCAGGGCTTCGGTCAACATGGAGAAGGTGTTCGTGGAGAGGGAGAAGGGGGAAGGTGAGGGGGTGTGACGGAAAGAGGGGGAGTGACGGGATAGGGAGAGCGGCTGCTGCTTTGCCTCCGGTTTGCCGGCTTACGCCGTACTTTTTCGCATCTGTCGTGTGGGACCGGCAGGACTCCATGTTTTGTGGGATATGCTTTATGAGGCTCGGGCTCCTTTCCGGGTCGTTGCCGAAAAGCAACGATGACGGATGGGGGTTCGGGCCTTTTATTTTTGCGGTTCAATATGGATGGTAGCACTACAAGACTTGCGCGCCATATGATACCCTAAATTATCGGCAATTATATCTATCAATAGTATAATTATAACATACAGAATTAAGCATGGAAGGAACAAAATATTTTTTAAAGTTTTTTAAGTCAATAGCTAATTGATAAAGAATAGAGCTACTACATTGCCGAACATGGCTTTAAAGACTGTGAACATTTAAGTAGTTTCGGATAGCCCGACTTACGCCGTACTTCTGAGCATATGTGAGCAGGGATTGCCGGTATTTCATGTCCTACATTATACTTTTTGTGAGACTTGAGCTCCTTTCCTAGTTGTCATGCAACTCAACTATACCAGGGCGCCAGGTCTCTCCCTTTTTTTACTGCCCAATATGTATTGTAGCTCTATACTCATTAAAATTGAGATTCTCAACTTCTCATTGTGAATTTGCCTCATGCATGGTATAATTCTTTTAATCATTTTTCCGGCTGTGGAGGTGTTCTCTGTGGCGATTTGCTATAAAAAGCTTTGGAAATTGTTAATCGACCGCGATATGCAAAAAAAGGACCTTCGTCTTGCCGCTGGACTAAGCACAAATGTTATCGCAAAGCTTGGTAAAAATCAGAATGTTTCAACCGAAGTGCTGGGGAAAATCTGCAAAACGTTGAATTGCGAAATTACCGACATTATGGAATTTGTAGACGAAGAACCGATGCAAATTAACGATGACACTTAAGAAGGCTGGTGATCCACGTGGCAAAGTTAGAAGATCTCTCTGTAGGTAGCGTCGTCAAAGGCCTACTTTCAGAAGAAGCGATTACCGTCGTATCCACCAAATGGTACGGGTCTGATAGCGTGGAAGTATTTTACAAAACCCATCAGGGAAAAACCGGCTCGCAGATCCTTTTTCGTGATACCGAACCTTCGTTAGCTGTGCTCGAGAAGAGTCTCCCTTGGAGCTTTGATGTCCCTGGTGAAAAGCTGCGCTTGATTTCAGAAGCATACCGTATCCATCTGGCTCACCTGTTTGACCCTTACTTGGCTGTACACACCTCAGCCATTGAACCTCTTCCGCATCAGATATCAGCTGTATACGAGGAAATGTTGCCTCGTTTGCCATTGAGATATGTTTTGGCGGATGATCCCGGCGCTGGTAAAACGATCATGACGGGTCTACTCATCAAGGAACTTGTCATCCGCGGTGATCTCAAACGCTGCCTCATCGTCTCGCCAGGCAATTTGGCCGAACAGTGGCAGGATGAGCTCTTTTCCAAGTTCCATTTGCGCTTTGAAATTCTTACTAATGATCGCTTGGAATCCGCTGTAACCGGAAATATCTTCACAGAAGTCAACTATTGCATTGCCAGGCTGGATAAGCTATCTCGCAATACAGAATTGCAGGAAAAATTGAAGGTTACAGATTGGGACTTGATCGTGTGTGATGAGGCCCACAAAATGTCAGCAACCATGTGGGGCGGCGAAATCAAGTACACAAAACGTTATCAGCTGGGCCGTCTGCTGTCGAGCATTACACGTCATTTCCTCCTGTTGACCGCGACTCCGCACAATGGTAAAGAAGAAGATTTTCAGCTCTTTATGTCGCTGGTCGATCCGGATCGCTTTGAAGGGGCTTGCCGTACCAGCAATCAATCCATTGACGTATCCGATGTCATGCGGAGATTGGTCAAAGAGGACCTCCTGAAATTCGATGGGACCCCTCTATTTCCTGAGCGCATAGCTTATACGGTCAATTATGACCTTTCTCCGATGGAAGCGCAACTTTACACCAATGTCACCACCTATGTACAGGAAGAGTTTAATCGCGCAGATAAGCTGGATGGCACGCATCGCTCTTCTGTCGGGTTTGCTTTGACCATTCTGCAAAGACGCCTTGCTTCTTCTCCAGAGGCCATCTATCAGTCATTGCACCGCCGGCGGGAGCGTCTGGAGACTCGTCTGGCAGAAGAAAAGCTGGGAAAGCGTGCCCAGGATTTTCCTTGGCAATTTGATCTTCCTGAGGACCCGGATGACCTTGACGATCTGCCCTCCGATGAGCTTGAAGCCAAAGAAGAAACCGTTGCTGATCAGGCTTCTGCGGCTACAACGATTTCTGAACTGGAAGCTGAGATCGCCATACTCCGTAGACTTGAGGCGATGGCCAATCAGGTGCGCAATAGCGGAAAAGACAGAAAGTGGGATGAGCTGTCCTCAATTCTTCAGGATAACGAGTTGATGAAGTCTACGGATGGAACCCCTGAAAAACTCATCATCTTCACGGAGCATCGCGACACATTGAACTATCTGGCAAACAAGATCCGCACACTTTTTGGCCGAGAAGAAATTGTCGCAACCATCCACGGCGGCATGCTGCGCGACGAGCGGCGAAAAGTGGAGATGTTATTCAAGCAGGACAAGGATGTGCGCATTCTGATTGCCACAGACGCTGCGGGCGAGGGCATCAACCTGCAACGCGCGCACCTGATGGTCAACTATGACCTTCCATGGAACCCGAACCGTCTGGAGCAGCGCTTCGGCCGCATTCATCGTATCGGTCAGACGGAGGTCTGCCATCTGTGGAATATGGTATCCAAGGAAACCCGAGAAGGCGCCGTTTACCAGCGTCTGTTTGAGAAACTTGAGCAAGAGCGCAACGCCCTGGGCGGTAAAGTTTTCGACATTCTCGGCAAGGTGTCATTTGACAACAGAAGCCTGCGCGAATTGCTCATCGAAGCGGTGCGCTATGGCAACAGGCCGGAAACCCGCGCCAAGCTCTATCAGGTGGTCGATCGCTCTTTGGATACAAAGGCGCTGCGCAAGCTGCTTGCTGAAAGGGCCCTGACGGAGGACACCATGGATGTCCATCGCGTCATGGCGATTCGTGAAGAGATGGAACGCATGGAAGCGCACAAGCTGCAACCGCACTTCATCGAAGCCTTCTTCATGGAGGCGTTTCGCGCTCTGGGCGGAACGATACGCAGCCGGGAACCCGGACGGTATGAGATCATCAACGTGCCCTATAAGGTGCGCTCCCGCGACCAGCTCATCGGTTTCGGCGTGCCTGTAGCCTCTAAATATGAGCGCGTCTGCTTTGACAAGCAGTTTTGCAGCGTGCCGGGTAGCCCCATCGCCGATCAGATCTGTCCGGGCCATCCCCTGCTTGAAGCGGTCATCGATCTCATGCGCGAGCAGAATGCCGATGTGCTCAAGCGAGGTTCCGTGTTGATTGATGAAAATGACCCGAGCGAGAATGCACGGCTTCTGTTCTATATTGAGGATGCCATTCAAGATGGTATCACACTCCCCAACGGAACGCGCCGCATCATTAGCAAGCAGCTTCAGTTTGTTGAAATGGATGACGCTGGCCAAGCCAAAAATGCCGGTTATGCACCTTATCTGGATTACCGACCTGCAACCGAGGAAGAAGCCGCAGCCGTACTTCAATGTGCTAAGGGACAAGCGTGGCTCTCACAGAATATTGAAGAGCTGGCTGTGCACTATGCCATTGCAAACATCGTGCCCGTGCACTATGGCGAGGTCAAAGCGCACAAGCAACAGATGGCAGACAAGATCGCAAAGGCAGTCAAAGAGCGACTTACCTGCGAAATTCAGTATTGGGATTTGCGGGCGGCCGATCTAAAGGAAAAGGAAGCCGCAGGCAAACCCAACGCAAAGTTGAATTCAATCAATGCGCAGCGCCGTGCAGATGACCTGCAGGCCAGAATGCAGCGCCGTCTTCACGAGCTGGAGTTGGAAAAGCAGGTATCTCCATGCTCACCTGTGATCATGGGCGGCGCCCTCATCATTCCGCTGGGGCTGCTCAATCGGCTCATGGGCCGCCCGAACACAGGCGCGCTCTTCGGCGCAGATCGTGCAGCCATTGAGACGGCTGCCATGAACGCGGTCATGCAGCGCGAAATCGAGCGAGGTTTCGTTCCCAGCGATGTGAGCCAGCAAAACGTTGGCTACGACATTGAGTCTGTCATTCCGCAGAGCCAGAGGCACGGCGGGCCTTGCCTCCGGTTTATCGAGGTCAAAGGACGGCGCACAGGCTCCACCATCGTGACCGTAACACGCAACGAAATTCTGACGGCGCTCAATAAGCCTGATGAATTTATTCTCGCCATCGTCGAGGTGGATGGCACACGGACGCGGATGATTTACTTGCACAACCCCTTCCGATCGCCTCCGGATCTGGGCGCATGCAGCGTCAATTACGAAATTGCCGATTTGATTCGAAATGGTCAAATCGAAGAGTGAGGAAAATATATGAGTGTCAAGAAACTGATCGAAGTGGCCCTTCCCCTGGAGGCCATCAACGCAGAATCCGCCCGCGAGAAGTCCATCCGCCACGGCCATCCCAGCACGTTGCACTTGTGGTGGGCGCGCCGGCCTTTGGCTACGGCACGCGCGGTCATCTGGTCTTCTTTGGTGGACGACCCCTCCAGCCACCCGGATCAGTTTCCCACGGAAGAGGCGCAGCAGCGGGAACGCGAGCGTCTGTTTGCCATCCTGACGAGGCTGGTCAAGTGGGAGAACAGCAATGATGAGGCCATCCTCGCGGAGACAAAGGCGGAGATCATGAAGTCCACCGGCGGAAATCCCCCGGCGCTGCTGGACCCCTTTGCCGGCGGCGGCGCCATTCCGCTGGAGGCGCAGCGCCTCGGGCTGGAGGCCCACGCTCACGACCTGAACCCCGTAGCCGTGATGATCAACAAGGCCATGATTGAGATTCCGCCCAAATTTTCGGGCCAGGCGCCCGTCAACCCGGAAAGCCGCGCGCAAATAGGCTGCACGTCGAACTGGAAGGGGGCTGCGGGCCTGGCGGAAGACGTGCGTTACTACGGCGAGTGGATGAAGCAGGAGGCCTTCAAGCGCATCGGCCACCTGTATCCCAAGGTCCAGATTCCCAAGGAGCAGGGCGGCGGCGAAGCGACCGTCATCGCCTGGATTTGGGCGCGGACGGTGAAGTGCCCCAACCCGGCGTGCGGGTGCGAGATGCCGCTGGCAAGTAGCTTTGTGCTTTCCAAGAAAAAAGGAAAAGAGGCCTATATTGAAGCGGATTGCTATGGATCGGAGATCAAATATCATGTGCGACAGGACAAGGGCGGCGATAATTGCCCTAAAGTAGGCCAAGGCAAATTCAAGTGTATTCGTTGCAATGAGGGGATTCCCAAAGACTATCCCAAAGAAGAAGGAAAAGCCGGAAGAATGGGAAGGCAACTCCTTGCAATCGTAGCCGAGGGAAAGAACGGCCGATTGTACCTTTCCCCGGATTCGGAGCAAATTTCCGCGGCGGATTGTCCTATGCCAGATGAATACCCAACAGGACGCTTGGCACCTCACTTTACTGGTGGTTCCTGCGTCCCCTATGGGCTTGATGAGTTCCATAAGCTCTTCACCACCCGCCAGCTGACCGCGCTGACCACATTCAGTGCGTTGGTGGGCGAGGCGCAGAAGAAAGCCGAAGCCGATGCCGTGGCAGCCGGCATCTTCAACGACCATATTCCGCTTGCCGAAGGCGGCACCGGCGCGCGCGCCTATAGCGAGGCGGTGGAAGTGTATTTGGCATTTGTGGTAGACAAAATGGCTAATTTAGGATCAACTATTGTTAGTTGGATGAACGATCGTGGGGCTTTCCGAGAGACATTTGCTCGGCAAGCGATACCCATGGTTTGGGACTTCGCAGAAGCTAATCCGTTTTCCAATTCTGGTGGTAACATTAGCCAATATGTAGAAAGGATTTCTCGATGCATTGAATATATTCCCAAAACATCATTAAGTGGAATAGTCCGACAATTTGATGCCCAAAGTGATTGCAAGCTACGAGAAATCATGGTTTCCACCGATCCGCCCTATTATGACAATATTGGCTATGCCGATCTCTCTGACTTCTTTTACGTCTGGATGCGGCAGGCTCTCAAGGAGACCTATCCCAAGCTCTTTCGAACCCTGCTGGTGCCCAAGACGGAAGAACTGGTGGCCACACCTTATCGCTTTGAGGGTAGCGTTGAAAAAGCACGCGATTTCTTTGAAGATGGTATGTTCAACACCTGCTGTCAGCTCTATCAGTACGCCAGGGAAGATATCCCCGTCACTATCTATTACGCCTTCAAACAGAGCGAAAGCGATTCGGATGAAGAGGGCGAACGGACGGCTTCTACTGGCTGGGAGACCATGCTGTCCGCCATCATCCGCGCAGGCTTTGCCATCACGGGCACATGGCCCATGCGAACAGAAAGCCCTGGACGTTCCATTGCTCAAGGCACCAACGCCCTCGCGTCCAGCATCGTGCTGGTCTGCCGCAAGCGCCCGCAGGATGCGCGCAGCGTAACCCGCCGCGAGTTCATCAACGCCCTGCACCGGGAGATGCGCCCCGCGCTGACCAAGCTCCAGTCCGCCAACATCGCCCCGGTGGACCTGGCGCAGTCGGCCATTGGCCCGGGCATTGGCGTGTTTAGCCGCTACAAGAGCGTGCTGGAGAGCGACGGACAGCCCATGGGCGTGCGCGCAGCCCTGCAGATCATCAACCAGGAGCTGGATTCCTTTTATAACGAGCAGGAGGGCGAGCTGGACCGGGAGAGCCGCTTCTGCGTGGAGCTCTTCAGCCAGTATGCCTTCAACAACATTAAATTTGGCGATGCAGATATACTGGCCCGCGCCAAGAACACCAGCGTGCAGGCGCTGGCGGAGCACGGCGTGATGCTGGCCGCCAAAGGACAGGTGCGTCTGCTAACCCGTGAGGAGATTCCCGAAAAGGTCGATGCTCATGAGGAATGCACCTGGCTGCTGACCCAGCAGCTCGCCCATGCCATGGAAACGGGTGGTGTAACGGCCTGTGCCACCATCGTCAAGGACATCTTCGGCAGCAACGCAGAGAATGCCAAGGCGCTGGCCTATCGCCTGTACACCATCTGCGAGCGCAAAAACTGGGCTCAGGAGGGCTTCGCCTATAACAACCTTGTCGTCGCCTGGCCGGACATTCAGTCTATGGCCGCACAAATGCAAGCCTCGCAGCCGCAGCAGCTGAGAATGGATCTGTAAGGAAAACGGAGGAAGAGCATATGTCAAACTACGAAATCATCGGTCAAGCGCTGGCTATCCTGCGCGAGTTGCTTGCCGACTATATCTTGCAGCAGCTTCAGACAGTCCCTGAATACAAGGTAAATGATGCCTGGTGGCAGCAAGGCGTGCTCGAAGCCGTTCACGATGAGCGTGACTTCGACCGACTTGCAGCGTTGACGGACTCTGGCGAGCGCCGGGATGCTCTGGATGTTCTCCTGTGCCTGAATCTGATGATCAGCCACTGGTCCAACCTGTTCAAGTATCGCCTGCCAAATACGGCGCGCTCCTGGCTCAGTGAGATCCGCGAAGTCCGCAATGATTGGGCGCATTTCAAAGGAACTGATTTTACGGACAAGGAAACGGCCCGGGCGCTGGATACCATGTCCCTGCTCGTCGGGGCCATTGATGGCGAAGCACAGGAAGGAATTCAGAAGCTCTATCGCATGGTGGCCTATGGTTCGGAAATGGGGTCCACAGCCTCGAACTCGAATGGTTCAGATGCCGGAGCGGGCAGAAAATCTCTGGGCGTCATGCAAAGCACACCGGTCAAGGGCTTGCCCAGTTGGCGAAACGTCATCGAACCGCATCCCGATGTGGCACAGGGCCGCTACAAGAATGCTGAATTTGCAGCTGACCTTGCGCAGGTGGCGCGCGGCGAAGGCGCGTATGAGTACCGCGATCCGGTTGAGTTTTTCTCTCGCACCTACGTCACCGAGGGAATGAAGGGCCTGTTGGTACAGGCCATCCGCAGGGTGAGCGGTAAGGATGGCGAGCCAGTCATTCAGCTGAAAACCGCTTTCGGTGGCGGCAAGACCCACAGCATGCTGGCATTGTATCATCTGCTCCGTGGCCGCGCGCCGATCAGCCGCACCCCCAACATCAAGAGCGTGATCGAGGCGGCAGAGGTCGATCGCCTGCCGGTGTGCCGCGTGGCCGTACTGGTGGGCACCGCCCTTGAGCCAGCCAAGAGCAAGCGGTTGCAAAATTTCCCCGGTATCACCATCAACACCCTGTGGGGAGAGATGGCCGCGCAGTTAGCGTTGGATGCGGGCAATCCCAAACTATATGACCTCGTTAAAGAATCGGACAAGAAAGGCGTATCTCCGGGCAGCGAAACCCTCAAAAAACTGTTTGACGCCTGCGGGCCCTGTGTCATATTGATCGATGAGTTGGTGGCCTATGCCAAGAAACTTTGGAAGGTAGACGGCTTGCCTGCCGGCTCCTTTGATAACCTGATATCCTTCATTCAGGAAATCACAGAAGCAGCCCGTGCAAGCCAAAACAGTCTGGTGGTGGCTTCCATTCCGGAATCCGCCATCGAGATCGGCGAAGAGGGCAGCGGCGGACAGCAGGCGCTTGCCGCTATTGAGCATACCTTCGGCCGAATGGAGGCCATCTGGAAACCTGTTGCCGCAGACGAAGGGTTTGAAATCGTCCGCCGCCGTCTATTCTTAAACTGCAAGGATGAAGCAGGCCGTGACGCTGTCTGCCAGGCGTTCAGCCAAATGTATCAGGAAAACAGCTCGGATTTTCCCGCCAATGTCAAGGAAGTCGATTATTTACAGCGGATGCGTTCGTGCTATCCTATCCATCCGGAGGTCTTCGACCGCCTGTATGAGGACTGGGCAACCATTGAGCGCTTTCAAAAGACACGCGGTGTCCTCCGACTGATGGCTGCGGTTGTTCATAATCTGTGGATGAATCAAGACGGCAGCCTGCTGATCATGCCCGGTTCGTTGTCCTTAGATGTTTCCACCATCCGCGACGAATTGACGCGCCATGTCGGCGACAACTGGAACGCGATCGTCGATCATGAGGTGGATGGAAAGAACTCCATCCCCTATCAGAAGGATCAGGAAATTCCTCGTTTTGGGCACATCATGGCAGCCCGGCGCGTCGCGCGGACCATTATGCTGGGCAGCGCACCGAGCACCCGGCAGGATACCATCCGCGGTCTGGAGGCTTCCCGTATCCGTTTGGGGTGTGTGCAGCCCGGGGAAAACATTGCAACGTTCAACGATGCGCTGAGCACGCTGCAATCAGCGCTGACCTATTTGTATAGCAATCCATCAAATGATCGCTTCTGGTTTGATACCCGGCCTACATTGCGTAAAACTGCGGAAGACCGGGCGAGCCAGCGCTCCAATGAAGAAGTTGAGATGGAAATTGAGCGCCGCCTTCGTCAAAATCGTAAGGAGCGCCCGTTTGGCCGAATCCACATCTGTCCAGAAAGCTCTATGGATGTCAGCGATGAGCAGGATATTGGCCTTGTCATTTTGAAATACCGCGACACCTATAAGCGCAACGAACCGGGCGACAATGCGATTCAGGCGGCTGAAAACATTCTCAATACGCGAGGCATGTCACCCCGAATCTATAAGAATATGCTCGCGTTCATCGCTCCCGATCAAAACATGATGAGTGCCCTGCGCGAAGAGGTGAAGCGATTCCTCGCATGGACTTCCATCAAAGAAGACAGCGTTGATCTGAATCTTGACGAAGCGCAAAAGCGCGAGACGGACAAT
Organism: uncultured Eubacteriales bacterium; assembly: GCA_900540045.1. Lineage (GTDB taxonomy): Bacteria > Bacillota > Clostridia > Christensenellales > Aristaeellaceae > Limiplasma > Limiplasma merdipullorum. Next base: position 22,864 of record UQEF01000038.1, read on the forward strand.
AATCTGGAGCGCAGCAACAAAATCGTCGAAGCGCGTATTTTGGAAACCTACTGTCATTTGCTCGTGCCTTATATCGACCGGGAAGTGGATCTGAAAACCGTTATATGGGATGAGATCAACATTCGGGGTGGCAACGATAATATCATCGTCAAGGCTGCCCGCAAAATGCAGCAAAATGAGCAACTGATCACACAGTGGGCGCCTGCTCTGCTGAATATGCAACTGGATAATCTGCTCTGGCAGGGTCACAATGAGATCAATGTCGGCGAGCTCTGGAAGATGCTGTGCACCTATTGCTACTTGCCGAGGCTGGCTTCATTCGACGTTTTGCAGACATGCATTCAAAACGGAGTCAATTCTGAGGATTACTTTGCCTATGCTGACAGCGTTGTGGACGGCAAATATATTGCACTCAAGTATAACCAATATGTAGGTTTTGTGGATCGCTCTGGATTCCTGGTGAAACAGGTGGCTGCGCTCAAGCAAAAAGCAGCAGAAGTACAAACAAGGCAGGATCCAGCAACAAAGCCAGTTCTTCCACCGGATGGACAGGGATCGACGCCCATCGATATACCGCCGGTGCAGCCCACCGTCATGCCACCGCAACCACAGAACAGACACTTTACCATGACAGCTACCCTGGATAATACCCGGGTTGTGAAAAATGTTGGGAGTCTGATGGACGAAGTCATCAATCATCTCATGCAAGTTGATGGTGCAAATGTCGAAATCAAATTGCTTGTCGAGGCGCATATGCCTGATGGAACACCAGTGAATATCGCACGAGCCATCAAAGAAAACTGTGCAACGCTGAAAGTGGATGATTTTGGTTTTGATGAATTCGAGTAAATATACCCGTTTGTGCAGTGAAGATTGCGTAAGTATTTTGCAGGAAAAGGGGGACGACAGCAATGGGAAAAAGTATACCTGCAATCGTTACTCCTGAAGTTTTGAGCTGGGCGCGTGGGCTTGATAAAATTACAGTGGATGAGATAGCCAAGAAAATAAAGGTCGATACTGCTAAAGTATTAGCCTGGGAGGCTGGTAGCGAATACCCCACTTTGGCGCAAGCTAAAAACTTGGCCAAACAATATCGTGTTCCATTTGCCTATTTCTATTTACCTGATACGCCTAAAAAGACAAAAAGGCTAGAAAAGGTTGACTATAGGACATTCGGTAACTTGGACATTGGTGAAATGTCCCATGAGCTCAGATGGTTTCTTAGAGATATCGAAGATCGCAGGGATACCATAATCGAATTATATGGTGAAATGCAAGTTGAGCCTACCGCCCTTACGCTAAATATTCCTGTTGGAACAACAGAAGAAGAGTTTGCTGATCAAATCAGATACTTTCTTTCCTTGAGTAATGAAGTACAGGTTAAATTTAGAAAACCAGAAGTAGCTTTGTCCTATTGCATTTCTAAGCTGGAGGAAAAAGATTTTCTTGTCTTTCAAGCAGCTAAAATCCAACCAGCGGAAATGAGAGGTTTATCCTTGGCATATGAGCTCTTTCCTGTTATTGCATTGAATAGGAAAGATGAGCCGAGCGCAAGACTATTTACTTTATTGCACGAATTAGTTCATATTCTATCTAGAACATCTGGGATTTGTAATAACATGAGTCTGGATGAAAACCAGCGAGGCGGCTTAGAGCTTTTTTGTAATAAAATTGCCGGACTATCTTTAGTCCCTACGGATCAGCTGAGACAAAATAGAAATGTTCTCTTGATACAGCAGCATGGACTAGATGAGGGTTACATCAGTGCACTTGCAAGAGACTTTGCTGTAAGTCGTGAAGTCATTCTTCATAGGTTATGGGATATAAAGGTGATAAGCCGCAAGACATATTTTGAAATTCTAGACAGATATTCAGAGGAATATTTAGCTTATAAGAAGAGAAAAAAGACAGATGGATTTATACCGCCTGCTTTGGATAAAGGAACTCAGGTTGGTAAGTTATATACAAAAACAGTTTTATCTGCGTATCATGCTGACAAGCTAACACCGAGAGAAACGAGCAATTATCTGTTAGGCCTGCGAGTTACGCAGTTTGGAGCTATCGAAAGGTGGTGCTACTGATGGCAAAATATGTATTCGATAGCAATATATTTATTAACCTTCAACGGAGACAGCCTATTGATGTTTTTCCTTCTCTCTGGGAAAAGATTGGCGAGCTAATGGATAATGGAACCATTATTTCTAGTAGAGAGGTCTACGATGAAATAATGATTGGTGGAGATGCGCTGGAAAAGTGGGCAAAGAAACGAAAAGAATGCTTTCTCCTACCGGATGTGCCGGTTCAGCAAGAAGTCCGTACAATTCTTTTAGCACACCGGGGATTAGTGGAAGGAGGAAAGAAGAAAAACTCTGCCGATCCCTTCGTGATAGCGCTTGCTAAGCAACAACGCTGTAAAGTGGTTACAGAAGAAGTGCCAACCCATAACATGTCCTCACCTAAAATTCCAGATGTATGCAGCGCATATCATATTGAATGTGTTGACTTTATTGGCTTTGCAAGAGAAGAAAAATTTGCTTTCTAGAGATTATTTAAACCCTAAGATTTAATCTGGAATTATAGAGCAAGTTATTCTATAATGCGATAAGGTCCCTTATCGGACCTGTTGACAAAAAAGGAATCGGAGCAGAAAGTGGAGGCTTTCAGCTCCGATTTTCAACATATGCGAGGTCAAAAGGATAGCCCTGACCATCCTTTTTAGGTTT
>UQEF01000039.1 GCA_900540045.1 uncultured Eubacteriales bacterium
TCACCAAAAGCGACCATATGGACAGGCTGGAAGCGCTGCTCACTTCGCTTGCGGGAGGGAAATAGGGTGCGGGTTTTTCAGCTTAACACCTACTGCGGGGTCAAAAGCACAGGCCGCATTGCGATGGATATCGCCCGGCTGGTGGAAGCCGACGGGGGCGAATGCCGAATTGGCTATGGCGTGCCCGGTATTGCGCCCGAAGCACAGCCCTATGCCTGCTGCGTGGGTGCGCCCTGGGAGCGCAAGCTGCACGGCGCCATGCGAAAGCTGCTGGACGCGGAGGGCTACGGAAGCGTGCTTGGCACGAGGAGACTTATCCGGGATATGGAGCGGTTTGACCCGGACATCATTCATTTGCATAACCTGCACGGCTGCTACCTGAACCTGCCGATGATCTTTCGTGCTCTCCATCGAATGCACAAGCCCGTCCTGTGGACGCTGCACGACTGCTGGCCCTTCACGGGCCACTGTGCCTATTTCGATGCTTGCGGATGCGAGCGCTGGCTCGAAGAATGTCACGATTGCCCTCAGCAGCGCGCCTATCCCGTCTGCATTGGGCTGGATGGGTCCCGCCGCAATTATCAAATGAAAAAGCGGATTTTTACCCAACTGGACCGCCTCACCTTCGCTGCGCCCTGTGAGTGGATGGCAGACCGCCTGCGCGCTTCATTTTTGGGACGGTATCCGGTGAGGGTCATTCTCAATGGGGTCAACCGCGAGATATTCCAGCCCACCCCCGGTGATCTGCGAAGCCGCTACGGACTGGAACGCATGCGCGTGGTGCTGTCTGTGGCTTCCGAATGGGACGAACGAAAGGGCCTGCGCTATCTGACGCAGGCCGCCCGGGAAATGGGGGAGAACTACCGCTTTGTGGTGATCGGGCTGGAGCAGACGCAGATAGATTCGCTGCCGCAAGGGATGCTGGGTCTTACGCGCACGCGGGACACCGCTGAGCTGGCCGCCTGGTACACCGCTGCCGATTGTCTGGCCAATCCCACCCTGGAGGACAACATGCCCATGGTGAATCTGGAGGCCTTGGCCTGTGGTACCCCCGTTGCGGTGTTCCGCACGGGCGGCTGTCCTGAGGCGTTGGACGAAAGCTGCGGCTGTGTGGTTGAGAAGGGAGATGTGACGGCGCTGTGTGGCGCTATTGCGCGCCTGTGCGATGCGAAACCGTCGCTGAACGCCGCCTGCCTTCGCCGCGCCGCGCTTTTTGACGCGCAGGATACGTTCCGGGCCTATCTTTCCCTGTACAAGGAGCTTTGTTCATGAATGTGCTGATGTTGTCGCTGATGTACCCGGAGGACATGAAAACCCAGGTGGCCCGCGACGCCAGAGACAAGCTGCAAAACCAGATCAACAGCTACCAGCGCGCCTTTGTAGAAGGTATAAAGGCCAATCTCCTGCCGGACGAGTGGCTGGAGATTGTCAATGCCCTGCCGGTGGGGGTGTTTCCTCTGCAATACCGGCGGTTGTTGATTCCTTCCGGCTGGCATGACGAACATGCAATGTATGAGCTGGGATGCATCAACTTGCCCGGAATGAAGCAGTACGGGCGCGCCCGCAGGGCTGCCCGCAAGCTGTCGGCCTGGTGTGCGCAGGACCCTTCCAACCGCATGGTGCTGCTATATACGATGTATCTGCCCTATTTGCAGGCTGTGGAACGAGTCAGGCGGCGGTATCCGGACCTGAAGGCCTGTGTGATCGTGACCGATCTGCCCAACGAACTGGGACTGGCGTCTGGCCGGAAGGGCCTGCTCAGGGAAATCGAGTACAAACGCGGACGCAGGAGCATGGAACTTTGCCGCAGGATGGATGCTTTTGTGCCGCTCACCCGACCTATGGCGGATGCGCTGGGCGTGAACGGCAAGCCGTGTCTGGTGATTGAAGGACTGATTCAGCATGGCGAGGACATCATGCTCCCGGCTGAGGGGGCAGGGGAGTCCGGGCGCCTTTCCGTGCTCTACAGCGGAACGCTGGAGCCGGATCTGGGGGTGCCGGAGCTGCTGGAAGCCTTTGCGTCCCTGCCGGAATACGACCTGTGGATTTGCGGACAGGGAAGCATGAGCGCGGAGGTGACGCGGGCGGCAAAAAGCCATGCAAATATCCGTTATTTCGGTTTTGTCTCCCATGAGCGGGCGCTGGAATTGCAGGCAAAGGCGGCGCTGCTGATCAATCCACGGTCTCCCAAGGGCGTTTTCACGCGGTATTCCTTCCCCAGCAAAACGCTTGAGTACATGCGCTCCGGAAAGCCTGTGGTGTGTCACAGGCTTGAGGGGATTCCGGAAGAATATGATCCCTATCTGCAATACATTGAGGGGGAGGGAGCAGGCGCGATCGTGAACGCCGTGAGAAAAGCCCTCGCCCTGACGCCTGAAGAGCGCCTTTCGCTGGGGCAGCGGGCCCGCACGTTTGTTCTTGCCAATAAAACGCCCGGAAACCAATGCCGCCGCCTGATGGATTTTCTGCGCAGCCTATGACATCGTGCGATAGCTGCCCGCCTGAAGTTCAGCCTGTTTCAAGCGGGCGATCACCGCGTCGTACTGGCTGTGACGGGTTCGCTGAAAGTCGCCGCGCTGAGGCATGGGACCGCGCGGAATTTCAGGAGGCGGGACAGGAAGCGTCTGCCCGGCCGGCGATTCCGTCCGTTTGGAGATGGCCTTCTCACGCTTTGTCAGGGAAGGCGCCGGGCTGGACTGCGGAGCAGCCGCAGAGGTGTCCAGAACGTCCTCCATGCCGCTTTGGATGTAGGGCAGGCGCACACTTTGGTACTCCAGCCATTTGATTTGTTTTTCGGCCCCTGTCAGGGCTGCAAATGGCGATACACGATTGGTCATGCACAATTCCCTCCTTACAGGCAAGAAAAAAAGTCACGCTCTCAGAGTATGCGCTGGGGAGGGGAGGGTGCGAGGGCGGCAGGCCTTGCCGCCGAAGGGCAACCCAAAGATAAACGATAAGATATAAGATAAAAAAAGGGCGCACGCATCATCCCGCGTGTGCCCTTTTTTGTGAAATGACTCAAATAATGATACAATTTCAGGCTTTCGTTTTGCAGTAACCCTTTCGTTTTGCATTGGGTGCATTTGGGTGCAAAATGGGTGCAGCCGGGTACAAACTGAGGCTTGGTGGGTGCAACACCGAGCTTTCGTTTTCTCTTAGCTGGAAGATCGTTCATGTTCTTCCTCGATCAATCTGATCAGCTCACTCAGCCGCATGTCTAAGGAAGCCGCAATTCTCCAGAGTGTATCAACGTTAGCATTCTTGGTGCCAGTTTCGATCATGGCCAGATGACTGCGCGCGACACCTGAAAGCCCGGAAAGTACTTCCTGAGAGATTGCTCGTTGCGTTCTGATGCGACCAATGATCTGACCGGTAATTCGATAGTTGTAATCCATTTCAATAGCCCCTTTCTGATAGGCAATTGCCTTCACAAAAGGACCTGTAATTTTCGCGAGAGAAGCCTTACGCTGTTTGGCTCACATTTGCTTTGTGTCGGGTTTAAGCCAGAGTTGGTCATTCCCTCGAACGTGCGATTGAAACCCGAACGTGCGGCAACGTGGGGCTTCTGTAGGCGATAGGAATGCCACCGATAAAGTTGTCAGCGTTCGCAGACTGGATTTACCGGTGGTGCGGTTATTATATCTACAGGAATTGACCAATGAACGGAGGAATCAACATGAAGAAGCTACTAGTCTTGATCCTGACGGTTTGTCTGTTGACGGTGCCCGGCGCTATTGCCTTTGCTGAAGAATCGACAGACCTGCGTGGTTACAGCGATTCAGAATTGCTGACCTTGCTTGCTGAAGTTCAGGCTGAAATCGCTGCACGGAAAATCGAAAAAACCGCGAATCTAACTGCCGGCACCTACATTGGCGGACGCGACATTCCTGTTGGAACCTATATCCTTACAGCTGCCGGCTCCGAAGATGAACATGGCATTGTTTCATTACGTTCCGTCAATGACCCTCTCGATGATTATCCATCCAAGCTGTATGAGCACAAGCACGGCGATGACGTATATTCTGTATTTGTAACTATCGAAGAGGGTGACACGCTCATAATCCCCTTCCCATATACGCTGACTATTTCAGCTGGCGTGATGTTCAAATAACCCATAAGCAACACAGAAACCTCCTGACCTGATGGCCGGGAGGTTTCTTTATACGAAAAAGGCATGCAGCCCGAAGACCACATGCCTTGACGTTCCGGTTGGAGTTAGCATCGACCGCCAGCGGTGATGGCCCACTCCTTGCAAGCATCGACCGCATGGATCAATACTTCCTTGGCATCTTCAGCATCAGTCTTCATTGAGAAGATAATGCCGGCAGTTGCCAAGCCAAGGGCAACGACGAACTTCCAGTCTACTGTACAGTTCATAGCCTACCTCCTTTCTGGAACTTGCGTCCCAATTTCAAAATGGTAGCCTATGTTGCCCAACGTCATTTTTATTTTATCACATTCGCATTGTCATATCAATTTGTTTTATGCCAGCAAAAAAAATTTACTTCATCCTTTTCTTTTTCGGCGGTAATAGCGGCAGAATCTCGATTGGCATACAGTCCTGTGTCACTGTAAGCGTATTCGAACGCATATATTCAACATCGTCCAACTTACACAGTATATCCTCGACAAATGCATTGGAGCGATCCATATTTGGAAATTTTACGAAGTAGAGTTGAGCATTTAGGAGTTTCCCAGATGAATCGAAGCCACAGGGGGTAAAAATCCCACTGTAGTAAGCAATACCACTATAACCATCAACAGAGCTTATCCAAAACAGTCGTCTGTGTTTTTCCCATATTGTTCTGTACAGGTTCTCAAAGTCGTAGTTCATGATGCCAAGCTGTTCATTAATGCTTGTATTTTCATCGAGAAACTTAAAGGAACCTAGCAGATAGTATAAACAGACGATTGTATTGTTGCGGATTAGCTTCACTTTTTCATATTTGTCATGACCGATATTGTCTTTGTGAAAGTGATGATTTCTGCAGTAGGTACGGAAGTCATCTAGGCATGCACATACATATTCTTTCCCAGTTTCTGAGATATTCCAACATGCGTCATAGTACCTAAGAAACTGTGCAAGCATTCCGATTTCCGGTGCAGCCGTTCCCACTCTTTTTCTGTGATAGTATTTTTCTTGCATGCGGAAGCATTGCTCATCATAAGGATCATAACGATATTGTGGTAGGGCTGGATCAAAGTGATTTTTATTCTTGGTACAAGTATCCCAGTAACACATGCCATCTGCCCCTTTAAAAGCGCTGATATACAGGGCATAGAGCAATTGCTCGACCGATTTTAGATAACCAACCACTACCGACGTATAGTCTATACTCAACCCAGACTTGATAGTTCGGAATAAATACTCAGACGTGATGAAGCTTTGTGCAAAATCCGAATTGCCTATCAGCGCATATCGATACCCGTTTTTAAAGAAAGCTTCAGTTATGATTGCGTGATCATCTTCTGTCAGTGATGAAGGCAATCCGATATAGCGTTTTTTGCTAAATGTATAACCATGATTGGCGAACATCTTTTCAGAAAGCTCCTCAATGACGAAATTCTTAAATGCCAATATGTTATTCGGCATCAATTGTGGGGCCGCTTCAAGCGCTATGATGTTTTGTGCCTGATTAATCGCGACTCTCGTTTTTGCTACAAACAATTCATAGAGATCAGCGGAAAACAAAGCTTCGAAGAATTCCTTTGCAGTTATATTTTTATTGAAGTTGACCATGCCGGGAGCAAGGCAAGTTTTCTCAGTGCTGGACATTTCATTAGTCCAATCGATGCTCCATACCTCGTCAACGTGAGTGAGGTGCTCAAAACCCGGTATCGGTTTGTGCTTAAACAAATATGCAGTATCTCTTTCCATCGACGCAGTTTCATGACCTCGATACGTGGAATGTGTATACTTGCAGCCGATATTCTTACCATCTCGTTCAAAAACAAACTCCACAAAGGAACTAAGTTCATACTCTCTGTTTGATAAAGTGTATTCGCCGAATGTCGTGCCATATCTCCAGTCATTTCTTATTTCCGCTGCATCCAAAAACAATCTGATGATTGGATTAATCAGAAAAACACGCGTACAGCCTTCAAGAAAATGTTCCTCATCAAGGACATATTGATTGCGGCAGGTCAACATATCGAAGCCACGTTCTGGGGATCGAACCAATTTGCCCCCAGTTCTAAAATGATTGTGATCTGCAAGTGAAGAAATGTTGAGAAGGTATTCTTCTATGATTCTTTCGATCTTTATCTGAATACGTTCGAGATCTAAATGCATTGTATTTGCCTCCAGTTGCAATTATGGCTTCTTTGGTGCATAGGTTTTCTTCCCATACTGTTTTATCGAAGAAATACGCACCCTGAGTTGCTGCTCCTGCTAATATAAACATGACTTTGAATTATAAACTGGACACTATAAATTATAGCATTTTGGGAAATATCTAGCAAGTGCAGGCAAAATCAGCAGTAAGAGCAAAAGAGATCCTGTTCATTGCTGAACAAAATCTCCTTTGATATCCAGAAGCGGTTTGCAGTCATATATGCGTTCTTCTCTTCCTTCGTAAGTGAGGGTAAGCGTAAAACCCGGATTGGCTTTTACACCCGTCAGCCTTTTGCGGCCACCAGCATAATACTCAGCAGCAAGGCGATCACAGCCTATTGCCAGATAGTAATCAACCGTTCGCTTCATTGCGTCCGGCAGTTTGCTTATTGCAATCTCTCCGCCTTTTGCGACGAAAAAGAGTTCATCACCGAATTTGAGCTCCAGCCGCTGGATGACCTCTTGCGGCAGGATCAGAGTGCCGTTCTTCTGGATTACGGCGTTTCCGACAATCTCCATAATACCTCCATTCAGTAAAGCGTCCACCAGTAATCGAAAACTCGTCGATAGCTGTTTCCCTTATGCGGGAGATCCATATACTTGCGCACCCTTGCACTGGATGCCTTTTTGCACCAGTTCTGGCAGTTGCTGTTCTTAGGATACTTTATGTATTTTCCTGTGGGCATCCACTTGCCATCGACATATGACCAGTCTACATATCCAGCATGCGGACGATAGCCATGCGTGACGATTCTGAAGAGATGCTTGAATTTCCGCTCGTTCATCATGCGTCTGTACGCACGCCCGTCCGTCGTTTCGGCTGCGGCGGAAGCAAGTCAGCCCTCTGCTGCTCGGAGGCTTCGATCTGCCTGTTTAGCTCTATTTCGGTCATAAGCCCTCTTGTTTGGTATCACCCGCGTAACGGGAACCACGCCATTCCACGAACCGCGCTGTTTGTCATGATGCTCTTTCTGAGCACGCTTGCTCTGTTTCTCCAATGGGACGTGCTTCATTGGGCTTACACCTCTTTTCCAGGAGCGCCCTTGCTCCGTCGTTCATTTTTGCGATAAAGGATGTGCAGAATTCCTCATACCCGGGATAACCGCACAGAATCATTTTACGATTCAGTTCAGACAATGCAGAGAGGAACCTATCACGATCTCGTTTCCTAACTTTGCAGAAGATTACAACATACGGTTGATCCAGATGCTGGAATTCATTTCCGAAACGGACCGTCACCTTATGCTGGATGAACAGCTGATCGGCATAGTATTCCGGTACGTCAATGAATGCATAATGATCATACAGCAGGGAAAATCGTTCAAGTGTAAAATAGTTCTTCATCCAGCCCTCCGCGTTAAAAACCGCTTGTCATAAGGTGCTTCAGAGAATATAATATAAGGACACGACAATGCAAAGGAGGCGAAAGCCATGCATCAGAAGCCTTTCCCGGTAATCGACATGGTCGAAACCGGCAAGAACATCATGCGCCTGCGCGAGGAACGCGGCATGACTGTTCGGGATCTGCAAGCCTACTTCGGCTTTGAAGAACCTCAGGCAATCTACAAGTGGCAGCGAGGAAAGAGCCTGCCCACCGTTGACAACCTGTACGCTCTGGGCGCTTTGCTGGATGTGCCTATGGAGGATATCCTGGTACCTGCAAACGCAAAATCGAATATAATCATGCTTGAGCAGCAGGAAGAGCCCTGCTGCTCGAATCATTTTTGGCCCGGCTGCTTTGGACACGGCAGGAATCGGAGAACACTTCAACCATTTTTGCTGATGCAATGCGCTTTGGGTTTCTTCCGAAGAAGACTCCCGCCACTCACTGCATCAGACCGTTTGCCCGAAGGCATTTTTCTTACTTGCATGTAAGCGGTAATCAGCCGCAATCAGAGGATGGAGACGTGTGGTTGGGCGTTCGGATGAAAGATTGGCAAACTGGCGGATAGGCAGTTTTGCGTGGATCGATGAGTGAAACGGCGTCTGAAGAACGAATCATCTTGGAGCTCTAGCAGGAGCACTGTTTCATCAATACTTGGAGTGTGCAGCGTTATAGTTCATCTGCACCTGAACCGATATCCATGCTGCACCTATCCTGCCGCTTCCAAAGCAGCCGGGAGCCAGAGCAAGGCATCAAGCCTCGCCCTGAGCCTCCGCAAACGCGCTGAAGATCTCAGCGAAAGAGTCGTTCACGTCAAAGGGTGCTTCATAAGCAACTTCGGAGTTGACCAAACAACGATCCAGTTCCGCAGAAACGGCATCCGCGCGACGGTTCATTTCGGCGGCGAAGTTCCGCACAACCTTGCGATCAAAGTTGATCGTGGTAACCCTTTTCACATCACAGCGGTAGGTCACCTGATTGCCTTCCTGATTGAAGCGATAGCCGGTACCGCCCCCATTGATGAGAACCTCGGAGTTGCGCACATCCGCCATGCGTTTAAGGACCCGGGCAATCTCCTGACGCTTGGCGTTCAGGCTGACCTCGCTGTCCATATCGATGGGCAGTGCATTCTTGGCGGTGTGGATAGCCTTGCTCAGCTTCTCACGCTGCGCCATCAGGTGCATCAGGAATCCGACCAGTACAGTGATTTTATCCGCAAACTCGGTGGGCGGCGTATCGACAACCGTTTCATTTTCTGCCCCGTCATAGACCTTTTTGCGGAGATAGGTGTTTTCTACCCTGGTGATATTCGCATCTCGGTCGAGGACGTCCTGAGCTTCTTCCATCAACGCGCCCAGCTTATTCTGAAAACGGAATGCTTCTTTCAGATTCATAATGTTCACCCCTTTTTGCTCTTCATGGGTATATTTTAGCTTTTGCTTCGCTGATTGTCATTGAACCGCTGGTTTAGAGGAGCTTGTGATCTGTCAGACCCGAGATGGTATCCCGCAGGTTCCGAATCACTTCTCTGAGATGGGTGTTCTCGATCACAAGCAGCGCCATTGCCATGGTAATGGTATCGTCATTCTCCGACGGACCCTCTTCAGCCTCGGCCGGCACCTGTACATCAGGCTCCGGCTGAGGCTGTTCTTTGCTTGTTTGGTATTCGAAGAGCGTATTCATGTCTTTGGAGCCGGAATCATCGGATTCATTTGCGGGAATCCTGTCCAATTCGCGGCACCAGCGGTATATGGTGCAATGGGCCAGTTTCAGTTCCTTGCAGGCCTTCGTGATGCCTGCCTGTTTCATCAGTTCTATGGCATTGCGCTTGAACTCTTCCGTATACTTGCTCATGATAATCCTTTCATGTTCAGCCGTCGCCGAACAGTTCGTCCAAACAGTATTCCAGTTCTATGCCGCCGTCATGTGTCAAACCTGTTTGCGATCACATGGCGGCAATAAGAAAGTTCATTGTGCCTCCTTACAGCGCCGCATCTCTTCTTCGATACGCTCCAATTCTTCAGGCGAATAAAGCAGAGAAAATCGGCGTTTGAAGTCGCTCCAGCTGAACATCAGCAGATCCGGTTTCCCGTCAGACATTATCAGTATTGGGCTGTGTCCCGCTTCAATCATTTCAAATACGGATTCCAGATGCTGTTTAACCTGCTCCTGCGTAACAGTAGGCAACTCGCTTACTCCGAGCAATTCTTTCAGTTCGTTGTGCGTCATATTCATTCGCCTCCGTTTCGTCGGAGCATTGTTTTTGCTGGCACATTACGACAAGCAGATCTCCAGCAATAACCGAAGGGAGTGAAGCAAACGGCCTTCTGCAGATTATCAAATGGCCTGTTCTTTACGATGATGTCGCCCGTTTTTTGCACAGCATCCTCATGCTCGTTGTGTCTCACCTCGCATATTCAGAATGCTAATCTGCCTGCGCACAGAAACAGAAATTGTGCGTCAACTATAGCACATGGCTTTCCCGAAATCTCAATTTTGATAAAAATGTAGGCACAACTGCTGAAATCATCAGAATAACCACCCGTGCTGCATTTTGCCAACCAGCGGTAAAAGACAACACCGCCGGTTAATTCCAATCAGAGGGAGGTTTGCTTATACTGTTGTCAGCGCGATCTGAAAAGATGATGCGTATCACGCAGCACATGTTTGAGTGATCGGGCGCTTTCAACGATCACCCTTTTCTCATACTCGGAGCAGTCCTCAAGCAAAGCGGACAGTTCGGCATCGACAGCAGCCGTATTCTGGTCAATGTACCCGGCAAGCAGAACGTCCATCGTCACCTTCAGCGCATTGGCCACATCGATCAGCATTTCGAGACTGGGGCCTTTTTGCCCGTTTTCCACCAGCGAAATGTAGGTGGGAGACTTGTCCACCATCTCGGCCAGTGTCAGCTGCGAAAGATGCTGCTGTTTGCGAAGAAGTCGGATGCGCTTGCCAATGGTTTGATAATTGAGATACATGGGTTATCCCTCCTATAAATTTTCATACCTCAATTATCAAGTGCAGCTTATATTATCATCTACTATTTATATAATTTCCCATGCTCCGAGGGTAGAATAATAGGCATACATAGTCTGGAGACGATATTTTATGCTCCGGAAGAGGTGGTGAGCGGATGAACAATGAAGCGCTGCAGCGTGAGTATGAGCAGATTGGTGCAAGAATTCGCAATGCACGAATCGAGCAGAAAATGAGTCAGGCTGATCTCGCTGCAAAGGCAAACATTTCTCTCCCGCATATCAGCTCTATTGAACTGGGCAAAACGAAAATGCTTCTGAGCACCTTTATCCGTGTGATCGAAGCCCTGCAGATTTCAGCTGATTCCGTGCTCAGAGCCAATGTACCGACTGTGACCAGCATGTATGCCAGCGAGATTGCAGAACTGTTTGAGGACTGCACGCCATCGGAACTTGAGTCGCTGAAATCCATCATTCAGAACATCAAAGCGACCATGAGAAACAATCAGAATAATCAGTAAACCTTGGAGTGGATCGTCATGATTCACTTCTTTTTTTGTAAATTCGCATATTCATTTAACCAGAAGTAACGTGTTTTACCTCTGGTTTGTTCCTTTTCTCCCCATACAATTTTATAGTATTCGCATAGTGATGCAACGGTGGAGGTAAGTATGCAGGAGAACAAAGAACAGAAGCCGGGAACAGATATGGTTGTCCCGGATGATAAAACCTCCATGTGGGATATGATCAGATATGGAGGTACTTCGCGTTTGGTCAGTCCTTTCGCGCGCGATCCTCAGGAAGAAGCTCAGCGCCGAATGCTGGCACACCATAAACTGTGGCTGGAAAGCATCCAGCATGAGTATCCAAGCCCCTACACGCATTATAGGATCGGCGTATATATTCGCTTCTTCAATCAGACAAAATATGCGGATTACCTTCTGTATCACAAGCAGGAGTTTATCGACACCATCTCCCTCTGCCCAAACTGGACGCTGGCCGATTTCTATGTCGATGAGGGACAGTCAACCCCATACATGGAAAATGCGAAGGAATGGTCTCGACTTCTGCAGGACTGCATGGATGGAAAGATTGACCTGATCATCACACAGAAGGTCAGCAATGTTTCACGCGATCCCAAAGAAATAACCTTCTGCGCGCGCTTTCTGGCCACGCTCGAAAGCCCGGTCGGGATTTATTTCGTCAATGAGGACATTTACACGCTGGCTTCTTACTATCAGGAGGATATGCGGGAAAAGCGATTCTTCCCGTCGCCCGACTGGCAGATGCTTCCGGAGGATGATGGGGAAGAATGGGGGATTTTTCTTGAGTAATCGACGCTATTCAAACGCTGAACAGAAGGAGCGAATCCGACAGCGCGTTCGTGTGCAGATCGATGAAGCCAACTATCAGTTTTTCCCTGAGCGCAAAGAGCCGGATTATTACGACAATGATGTGTGTCAGCGGGTTGGCGTATATGTCCGCGTTTCTACCGATGACCCCCGCCAGACGACTTCCTATGAACTTCAGAAGAAGTACTATGAGGACTTTGTCGTGCGGCATCCCAAGTGGGATTTGGTGGACATTTATGCTGACGAGGGCATCAGCGGCACCTCTACCCGACACAGGGACGGGTTCAACCGCATGATTGCCGAGTGCAAAGCCGGCAGGATCGACCTGATCATCACAAAGAGCGTCTCGCGCTTTGCCCGTAATGTTGTGGATTTCCTGGGCATGGTTCGAATGCTGTCAGAGCACAATCCGCCTATCGGAGTATTCTTTGAAGCAGAAAATATCTTTTCACTCAACGAAACCTCGAACATGGCCCTTTCCTTTCAGGCAACGATGGCCGAGGAAGAATCCCGCAATAAGAGCCGCAGTATGGAAACCTCCCTTCGCATGCGGCTGGATCACGGCCTTCCGCTAACGCCGAAGCTGCTGGGGTTCATGCACAACGGCGAAGGTAAACTGATCCCGAATCCGGACACGATGCATATCCCTAAACTGATGTTCTATATGTACCTGTACGGCTATTCCACTCAGCAGATCGCAGATGCGCTGACTGCGCTTGAAAAGAAAACGTATCTAGGAAATGTCAAATGGTCTGCAACCGGGGTGGCCCGATCTCTGCGCAATGAACGCTACTGCGGCGATGTGTATACCCGCAAGACCTTCACAAAGGATGTGCTGTCACACAAGTCCGTCAAAAACCGCGGGGAGCGCCCGATCAGTCACTATTACGGTGAGCACGAAGGCATCATCTCCCGGGATGACTTCATTGCCGTTCAGCACATGCTCAAGAACAGCAAATATGGCAACAAATCCATGCTTCCCGAACTTCGTGTCATAGCAGAAGGCCTGCTCAAAGGATTTGTGATCATCAATCCCCGCTGGAGCGGCTTCCGCGAACAAGAATACATTCGGGCATCAGCAAGCGCCTATCCCCCGGGCGAACGGAAGCCGGAGAAGGTGGAAGCACTTCAGTTCGAAGTTGAAGCCGGGGATTTTGACATGCGTGGGTTTGAAATTGCACACACGGACCTCTTTGATGTGCAGCAGACTCCGCATGTCACATTCTATGAGGATTCGATCAAGTTTGGCATTGAGTGCATCAAGCGAATGAAAGCAGATCTCCATGTTGAACTGCTGGTGCATCCGACCAAACGAAAGTTTGCCGTCCGGTCTGCAAGCAAACAGAACCGGAATGCCGTTATCTGGGCAAAAATGAAAAACGGCCGCAAGGAAAGCCGATCGATTGCCAGCACTGCTTACTGCGATACCATTTACGCTTTGTTTGGCTGGAACCGTGAGTACAAGTACAAAATGTACAGCACGCTGATCTCTAACGGGGATGAAGAAGTGTACATCTTCAATGCCGATGAAGCAACAGCTTATATTCAGTCAGAGAAATACCCCCATCAGGACGAAGAGGAAACAACCGTTGAACCTGTCACCAGAACTCCCTCGCATGTAAGAGGTATCCCGGCTTGTTATACGAACTCTTTCGGGAACGACTTCTATGTCGAACAGACGTATTCTGCGCTTGCTGCACAAACACGCGAACAATGGCAGATTCGCGTAGAAGGGCAACTGTGCAATACAGGCATGCAGCTGAACGTGACCGATTATGATATGCTCCGGGAATTCATCTTGCAGGAATTAGGCGATTGGAAACCACAGGAGGATGAGCAGTATGAACAGCAATGATTTCCGGAGCAGAGGGGTGCCGGGTTACATACCGATGTCCCCTGAAAGTGCAACAGGGGCTTTGGCGAACAATGCGCTGACGGTCATCCCTGCGGGCGATGAACCGATTGAGGAAGATCATTCGTTCAGTCTGGATAAGTTTCAGGTGGTTCGCAGAGAGTTTTTCTCGCACATGAGCGAACCGTCCATCACTTTCAGTGACTACAAGATTGGGATCAATACCGCCTGCATCAGGCGCTTGCCGGATATCGACTACATTCAGTTTCTGGTCAATCGCCAGACGCAAAAGCTTGCCATCCGTCCGTGCCTTGAATCAGATCTGCACTCATTTCAGTGGTGCACCAGCAGCGGCGGCAAGCGAAAGCCGCGTCAGGTAACCGGAAGGATTTTCTTCATGAAGCTGTTTGACATGATGGACTGGAATCCGAGTTACCGATACAAGATTCTTGGCAAGCTCATCCGCGCGAATGATGAGTACCTTTTTGTATTTGACCTCACTTCCACGGAGGTTTATCAGCGGATCGTCAAAGAAGGAGCCAAACCAAAGACAAGCAGGACTCCCGTATTCCCGGCAGAATGGCAGGACCAATTTGGCATCCCCTTTGAAGAGCATCGCAAATCTCTTCAAATAAACATCTTTGACAACTACGCTGTATACGGAATCCGGGACCAGGAGAAAAAGCAGTCAACGCCTGCTGCGATTCCCGTGCAAACTTCTCATCCGGGGCTGCCCGACAACACCCGTACAGGAGGTGCAGAGTCATGGCAGAGCAGGTAGGCACAGCGGAAGTCAGCATTGCATTGGACATGAAAAAGAACCGTATTCGTATTCACAAGCCCACAGTCCATATGTTGGGAGACCCAAAGCTGATTCAGCTTTTGTTCAACCCGGAAGATATGGTCGTTGCCATCGTCTGTCCAGAGAGCGAAGTGCCGGGCGGTCAGGAGATCCGAATCAATCCCAAACACTTCAAACGCGGCGAAAATGATGTGGAAGTTTACAGCAAGATGTTCCTCAAAAAGCTGCGGAGCATTCATGGAAATCTGGATGACAACTGCACCTACCGCCTGACCGGCAAAATCATCCCCGAATTCCGTGCCGCGCGTTTCCCTATGAGTACCATACATCGAGTTGAATGTGACAAAGGAGTAAGCAGCAATGGATGAGCCGAAGACCATTGAACTGACCATTGATCAGGAGTTCCGTGATCTGATCCGGCCTTTGATGAAGAATGAATACCGGCATCTGGAGGCTGCGCTCCTGGCGGATGGATGTCAGGAACCCATAACTGTGTGGAAAGGCATCATTGTCGATGGGCATAATCGCTATGAGATCTGCACCCGCCTAAACATTCCCTTCAGAACCCGTGAACGTCATTTTGACAACCGGGAGGAAGCCATTATCTGGATTTGTACAAACCAGCTTGCCCGCAGAAATATCTCGGACGAAACGCGCCGGTATTTGATTGGCAAGCGATATGAAGCCGAAAAGGTCATTGCCTCCAGGCGCAATTACAACGGATGGAACCAATACAGAAAACGGGAGCAATCCGGTGATCTGCCCTATGAGGTCATTGATCCGGACGCACAGCAGGAGAAGATTCGGACGTCACAACGAATCGGAGATGAATATCATCTCGCGCATGGAACGGTCGAGAAATATGGAACTTACAGCAAGGCGATTGATGCCATAGCCCGAAAAGACCCCACAATGCTCCCACGCATCCTTTCCGGCCGATACAAGATTTCTCATAATAATATTATGGCGCTGTCCCGAATGGATCCGCAGGAAGTAAGGAAATTCGGCAAGCAGATGAAAGCGATGAAGAAAAGCGGCGCCTTCGTTCCCTATGGTGTTGTCCGAACGCAGCTGAGGCAGGTTTCTGCTGAACCACCCGTTCAGCTGCAGACCGCGATCAAGAATACGCCCGACTTTGATCCGGATGCCGAGATAACCGGTCTGACACTGACCATTCCCTCCTGGGCGAGTTCCATCAGGCGCACACGCAGTCATACCGACTTGAGCAAAGTTTCCTTAAAGGCACGCATGAATCTCGAACACGTGCTGTTTAACCTGCAGGCTACGATAGAAGAACTGCTTCGGGCCATAAAGGAGTAATCCATGATCAATGAACTCAATGCGTATGTGCCCAACGTGATCTTTGAGAAGATACCGATCAAGAATCTGGTTTCATCTCAGGATTACCAGCGCAGCCTGTCCGAATCACAGATATTAAGGATCGCCAGAGAGTTTGACCTTCACCAGATCAATCCGGTGAAAGTGAGCCGCCGCGATGGATACAACTATGTATTCGACGGACAGCATACCATAGAAGCCGTAGCACTTGTATCGGGCTCCCGGGATACCCCTGTTTGGTGCATGATCTACGATCATCTCTGTTACGAGCATGAAGCCCACATCTTTGCCGAACAGCAGAAGCATCATCGTTCCGTTGCACCCTATGATACGTTCAATGCTCACCTCGAATCCGGCAGTGAGAAGCACTTGCTCATCCGGGATTTGGTCTATTCCTACAATCTTGAACTCGGCTCGACGCAGAAACGTCATGGTACAATCTGTGCCATTGCAGCGCTTGAAAACATCTTTGACACATATGGGTATCACGTGCTGGACAAGGTATTACGAATCATCGTCAGCACATGGGAAGGTGAAATGTATTCTCTCTCCGGCAATACCCTCAACGCGGTTGCCCGGCTCATTGCTGCATATGGCGATGCCCTGAACGAGGAGACGTTCAAGGAACGCCTGGGGTTGATTCCAATGAAGACGATCATTCGGACAGCAAGAGAGAGGCGCCCCGGTTCGCTCGGTTATGCGGAAGCAATGCTCATATTCTATAACAAGAAATGTAAATACCGGCTTTCGATGAGAAAGCTGTATGGCGCAACGAGCGACGAAGATGATCTGGATGACGATGAGGACTCCTATGCGGATGAGTAAAAGTGGTTTTTCCCAAATAGTTGGCATAACCTCTCAAAAACAAAAAAGGCGGTGCTCGAGGAGATTGACTCCAGAAGCGCCGCCTTTAGCGCTTAGATCAGTTTACTGTATTCACCGGACACCCACCCAACCCGCGCATTGACCACAACGGCGTTCCAGCCGTTCTGCGCGGTGGCTACATAGTCCAGCGTCGTGCCCGGCGCAAGCTGGGTGATGCGCCCATACTGCGTGCCGTTGCCCACGCGGATGTTGACCTTACCGCCTTCGGACACGATGACCACCTGGGACCCGACGGGCTTTTCGGCATCGTTCTCCTCGCCGCCATCCTCCGGCTGCGCAGGCTGCTCCGGCGCTTCATCGTCAGCCGAGAGCGCGTCCATGAGCGCGGCGTGGCTCTTTTCGCCGTACTTGCCGTCCACCTCGAGGCCCTCCGCCTTCTGGAAGGCGCGCACAGCCGCTTCGGTCTCCGAGCCAAAGTCGCCGTCTGCGCCGTACTTCGGCAGGCTGTAGCCCAGCTTGAGCAGGTGTTCCTGCAGCTGCTTCACATCGTTCCCTTCGGTGCCCTTTGTGAGCAGCCTGGAACCAAGCGCATATTCCGTCTGCGGGGGCTTTACGTTGCCGGCTTCGCCGTAGTCGATAAACGGCAGGAAGTACCAGTGCGTCCAGCTGCGATCCTTGACGCGGGTCTTCACGCACCCATACGAGAAACCGCGCTCCTCCACGGCGTAGCCGCCGCCGATGTACACGCCTACATGGCCATCCGAGCGCAGCGCGATGCCGGGCACCTCCGGCAGGCTGTCCATGGTACCCCATGCACAGCCCTTGTTCTTTGCATAGGTGAACATGCTGTTGGCAGACTTGTCCGGGCAGCCGTTTGCGCCATAGGAGCTTGCGTAGGTGCTGTCCGTGCCAATGCTCTCGATCACACCCTTACCGCCTCCGGTCCAGCAGTACCCCTTGATGAGCCCGACGCAGTCCGCGCAGACCTTCTTCTTCGAGATGTCGTCCCTGTAGCGGCTGGTGCGGCTGGAGCCGTAGTGGGATGGATACTGCGCGGCCTTGCGTGAGCGCAGACTTTCGGTGCATTTGTAGACGCAGGTTCCATACCAGTAGGGCTGTCCGACCATGCTTTGGCAAAAAGCCGCGAAGTGCTCGTTGGTGAGCGGAGTGTTGATTCTGTCTTGCATGTCTGTCCCTCCTTGAACAATGAAAAGGGCGGCGGTCGCCCGTCGCCCCGTGGTCGATGAATCAGCGTTAGTCCTGCCTGGGAGAAGTATAGGTCAGCGCCTGCCTGCTGTCGGTCAGACCCGCCGTGGTAGGATCGGCAATGACGCCTACCATGCCCAGAATGGTGAGAATGCCTTCGGCCACCTGCATGACCACGCTCTGGGTCACCACAGGCGCGATGCCCAGCAGCTGCAGCAGGTCATAGATGAAGACCACCACCAGCGAGATCAGGCCGGTCAGAAAAGCCTTGTTCTGAAAACGTACCTTCCAGTTGATGTTCATACCGTGTTCCTCCTTGAAATTTGTAGATCTCAACGCGGCCTTACCGCGAAGGATTCGAGCGTGTTTCGCCGCCGTTCATGTAGGGCAGCTTCATGGTCTGCTGAACCATGTCTGTGACAATTCCATCCCCACCCAGACTGTGGTAGGCATCATACATGCTGGTGATGTTTTCCCGGGCATACACAGGGGCGAACCCCTTTTCGAGGTAATGGTCGCAGGCGCTGATGATCCGGTCGCGCAGCAGTGCGCGCATTCCATCATCCAACGCCCGATCTTTCTTCTGCGTATGCCGCATATGCTTGCTGATCCGCCGGTAGCTCGCAGCTGCCAGCGCCGCCACGATGCCAAACAACCACTCCACCCAATATCGTGCGATCCATTCAGGCATGATCTTCCTCCTTTCCGATTTTGTTTTTTACCGAGTGCCAGACTGGGCGCTATACGCCCATTTCTGCCACCGGTGGATTTTCCTGTCTGCTTCCGTTTGCCGGTGACCACAATGCCGGTACACCAGGTGGCTCCCAGCCTGCCTGTGAGGTGTGTGCCTGCTGGCAGACATACAGCTCGTCTTCCGCATCCGGGTATGCGACCTCGTCCCCCGCAACGTAGTCAATCCCCGCTGCCCAGACGCGAACCGTTCCTTCGGCGAAGACCTCCACCCTGTGCCAGAGGGCCGGGGTTTTGTCCGGTTGCCAGCCGCCCTGCGTGGTGTGCGCCTGAATACAGCGCCAGAGCGCACCCTTGTAGGTGAACACGTCGCCCACCTGCACCGCGATATTCGCGTGCCAGTTGCGCCCCTCCAACGCGGGCTGAACGGAGAGCAGCTCCTCGTCCGAGATGCGCCCGTCCGCTACGGCGGTCCGAAGCAGCAGCCCCAGTACATTCGGGAGCGCCTCGTCCGCCGATACCGAGATGAAGCTCTCCAGCGGCAAAGCCTGCATCAGTAGCTCGTCCGTGAGCGCCGTCCCTTCCTCAAGCGATACCTCGTCCGGGAAGACAAGCGCCTGCTCCGCCGTCACCTGCGTCATCTGAAAGGCGTCCCCGGAGAGGTTGTAGGTCGTTTCCGATAGCCGTTTTGCCAGAACAAAAGAGGAGCGGATGAGCGTTCTCACCCGCCCCTCGAAGGGAATTGCGATGAACATTGGAAACCTCCTTACCCGACGGCTGTGCCGCCGCTGTTGTAGACCACTTGCAGATAGGGCTTGTAGGTATTGTCCGTTCCTGCCATGCGCATATAGCAGTTCGACCAGTTGGCGGAGCCAAAGTTGTAGGGCGACTCGTACAGGCACAGGCCGCCGTACGTTCCGTTCGCCAGCCCCTGCACCGCGGCAAGCGGAATGGCGAACGTCGCCTGCTGCGCGCGGCCAATGGTGCCGATGGCCCCGTAGTTTGCCGCGATGGACGGCGCGCCGCTGGCCGTGGTGTTGGTGATGGCGCACAGGTAAAGCGTCCTGGCCGCGCCGGAGCCGCTGCCGGTTTTGCGATACAGGGTGAGCGTCGCGGACTTGACCGTCTTGCCGGAGAGCGCGCCCCGCAGACCTCCAAACCACATGCAGCCGTAGTTCCAGCTCAGGCCGGCGGAATACCCGGCCTCCGAATACACGCCCTGCACCACGTCCACCGTATCCGTGCGCCAGCCGCCGCGATAGGACTTGGTGAGCGTGGCGTACTGCACCGTCGTGCTGTCCGGGACAACCACCGGGATGGCCGTGCCGTAGTCCACGGTCACGTTGGCGTCGAACAGCTGTCCATTGTTACCGGCGACGCGGCTGCCGTTTGGGACTGTTCCGGTGGCGATGATGTACCCCGCATAGGTAACCATGGCCCAGGTGCAGGAGCCTTTGCAGTTGTGTACGACCGCGTGCGCCAGATAGACCTCCAACCCCTGAATGGCGTTGTACATCCCCACGGTCTGCAAATGCACGGTGGAAGCCCGGCAGTAGATAGCGTCATAGGTCGTTCCGTTGGCGTCCAGCGTACAACCCATAAGCTCCACATACGTGCTGGTTACACATTCCAGCAGATAGGGATTGCGATTGCTGCCGGAGAGAGCGCGACACTCTCTCAGAGACACACTTTGAAAGTAAATGTGTGCTGAACAGCCATAGACCTTAATATAGCTGTTCAAGCAGCAAGTGCTGTAACCGTAGATCATCAGTCTGCCGGGGCCGGTGACTCCCTGAATGAGCACGCCGGAAGGATCATAGACATCCGTTCCGCTGCTGGGCAGATAGATATTGACATTCTGGGTCAGGTATTTTCCGTTTACCGCCTTGACCGCCTCGCTCAGAGATCGGAAGTAGGTGGTGCTGGTCCCGTTATAGGATGGATTCACAATCAGTGTGGTTGGCCCGGCATACGCCTTGGCCACGGAGTCGGAGATGATCTCATCCGCATACAGTTCCCGGAAACCCACATTGCCGTTGGCACTCATCTCCATGAGGACGTTTTCGTTGTTTGCAGGGTCAAGGAGCTGGAGCAGAAAGTTTTCCGTGGTGATGGCGACGTTGTTTCCTCCAATGGTGATGCCGCTGGTCTTGAGCTCCTGCGCGCCGACGGCTATCCATGCCGAGCCCGTATACCGCTTGAGAATGGGCGGTGAAAGGGATGTGTCCAGCCAGAGCATGTTGGTGTAGAGGGTGGTGGGCGCGGTATTGCTGCGATAGACCTTCTCGGTGTTGTAGAGCGAAGTGCTGACCTTAAGCGCGATGTTGTTGGCGTTTTGCGTGATGCGGGACTCCGCATCGGTCATACGCCTCGCCATGCCATAGATGTCCTCGGGCGCGGCGCTCCAGTCCGTCCAGTTACTCAGCACCTCCAGCTTGACGTTGCGGAAGCGAACCGTGCCGGTTGTTCCGTTTGCCGAAGCTGTGCCCAGCGCAAAGTACGCGATTGCGACAGGGTTGTACGAAGTCAGATTCAGCGGCCCATACCGCAAGCGCACCCAGTCCTCATCCGACGCCACAAAGCTGGCGTCTGTTGTACGCAGATACCAGCCCAGGCCAGAGGTCTTCAGCACGCCCGCATCCATGTACTGGTAATACACCCAGAACCCTGAGTAGATGCCGGGCGTCGTGGCTTCCGAGGCATCGACGTTCTGCCTTTGGATGTCCAGAGAAATGCGAATGGCGGATCCGCTGCTGCTATGAGAAAAAAGATCATCCGACACGGGCAATGTCTTTTGAACCAGATAGGTTGCGCTTCCATCTTCATCGTAATAGCGGTTGTCGGTAAAAAGGAAAGGCCCGTCGCTTTCCAAGCAGTAATTCCGACCTTCGTATTTTTCAAAGGCGTAGAGCGCGGACGCCGCCACCGTCGCCGTGATGGCCTGCGGGGTGATTTTCTGCTCGGCAGACTGCACGCGTGTGGAAAGGGAATTGACCTCCGTCTGATCCGCCTTGAGTGCGATGGCAGCGTCGGTCTGCTCAAAACGGGTGGCCATCTCCCGGCGTGTTTCGTCGATGGCAACAGAAGCCTCATAGGCCACTTGAGACAGTGGCTTGAACGCGCCGTCCACGAAGCGGTAGAGCGGGTGCTCCGGAAACAGTGTGGTCTGGTATTCGCCGGTGAGCGTGCCCAGAGCCATGTAGGTCAGCCCGTCTTCCTCCGTAGGAACGGTGCTGGTCAGGTAGTTTTCCACCGGCGTGAACGTCGTTCCAGCCAGAATACCCACAAGATAGCAGGTTGTACCGACGGTTCCGGAGAAATCGGGGTC
Source organism: uncultured Eubacteriales bacterium (assembly GCA_900540045.1). Classification (GTDB taxonomy): domain Bacteria; phylum Bacillota; class Clostridia; order Christensenellales; family Aristaeellaceae; genus Limiplasma; species Limiplasma merdipullorum. Next base: position 22,090 of record UQEF01000039.1, read on the forward strand.
GGCATTACGCAGGTAGCAGAAGGGATAAGTAAGATAGAAACCAGCGCCGTACGCCCCGGCAGATACCGCGGAGGCACAGTAGAGTATCGGCCGGGTTACATCGAAAGGCACCGAGTTTGTCACCTGAAAACAGCCTTCTTCATCCCCGACGGCGAGCCTTCCCGCACTGATGGCGGACTTGGCCTTGAGGGTCGTTCCGATGCGAATGCGGTCGTAGGTATCGGTGTTGTAGTTGGCGTCTGCCCACCAGCCTTTGGGAATGGATGTGGAATAGATGACGACATTTTCCCGGTAGGTCAATCGCACGACATTTCCGGAGGTGTACTGCGTGCCTAGCCGTGTACTGCCGCCAAAGTAGCATGGAATCGCACCGGTAGTGCTGCCGTCCGCAAGCGTAAGATCGAGCGTTACGTTGCTTCCGGAGCCGACAGGCAGCCAATAGGTAATTTGCTGTCCATCGTGAAGTTCCGAAAAGCTGACGTTTCCCGTCCACGCTGCGGTGTACGAGGTCTGTGTGCCCACCACAAACTCCGGACCGGAACCAGTCACTGCGATGGCGGCAAGATCCTCCTTGTATTGATCGCTGCCCGTGACGGTGGACACAATCGCGTCCTCCGTGAGCTTCAGTTCCGCCGCGCTGACCCGTTCATTCAGCGCGTCCAGGTCCTCCTTGTCCGCCTTGCCCGAGACCATGAGCTTCAGATAGGTGTTGGAGGTGATGTCCATGGCGTTCAGGGCGGAGACGGTCGCCTCGCGAGCGAAGAGCGTATCCACATCGAGGTTGGCGGCGATGAGGCCTCGGATGACGGCATTGTTGGCGAAGATGTCCTGCACGTTGAGCGTCCCGGCGGTGATGGTGCCCTCGATGATCTTCTCTCCGCCGTCGATGCTCTGGTCCGCCACGTCGTCGTTGGCAATCTGCTTGAGCGTCGTGACGACCTGCCCGCCTTCGTCCACGGACACCGAATAAAAATGGCCGTCCGTGCCTTTGACCACCAGCTCGCCGACCGTCAGGGAGACCATGTTCGCCTCGGTCACGGCCAGGCGCGCGATGTAAAGCTTGCCCGCCGTGCCCTGGGTGATGATGGCGGTATCGGTGGCCAGATCTTTGATGTGCGACCAGTCGATATCGGCGGTCTGCATCTGGGCCTTGACGATCTCCGCCGTGGCGGCCGTAAGCGTGGTGATGGCCGCCCAGTCGATGTTCGCCTCGTCGATGGCGGCGGCGGTGATCTGCGCCTTGCTGATCTGCGCGATGCTGGCGGTGAGCGCCTCAATATCCGCCCAGCGGATGTCCGCGCTCACGATATTGGCCGTGGTCAGCTGCGCCGCGGCGATCATGGCCACGGAGGCATAGAGGTTGTCGGTGGTGACGCTGCCCGCGGCCAGCTCCTTGATTTTAGCCGTCACCGCGGTGAGCGCGTTGACGCTTAGCGTGTCGATGAGCGCCTCCGCGATGTGGGCGCGAGTGATGCAGGCGTCCTGGATATGCGCGCCGCGGATAGCCGCGTTTTTGATCTGAAGCGACCCGACCGCACCGTTTTGCAGATGACCGGAGCCGATGGAGTTGAGCATCAGCTTCGTACCGCTGATCGACCCGGACGCCAGCTGACGGGCGGAAATGGTCGTACCCTCCAGCGATTCAGCCGCCGTTCCCAGCGTTACGCTGGTGTACTTGCGAGTCAGACAGTCGTAGGTATACTGCGTCATGCGCATGGTCACTTCGAAGCCCAGACGCCTTGCGATCACACGAACGGCATCACCGAGGAAGATATCGGAGAGTGCGGCGAACTGCTTGTACTCTTCAGTATCTTTGCAGTTCACGAAGTCCACCTTCAGCGTGACCGTGGGCATATCACACCCGGCATCGTATTCGGCTTGTGCGGCGCTGCGCATGTCCTGATAGCAGGATGTCAGGCTCTTGTAGTTATCGCCTTCAGCTACCTCCTTTGCTTCGGACACCGGAAGGTGAATCCATTTCGGATGCGGGAAAGCGCCGATGTTCGGACTGTCGATGTACAGTTCCGGGAGATACAGCACATTGCCGTCTGCGTCCTCGCCCGTGGGCATGATGCGCGTGACGG
>UQEF01000040.1 GCA_900540045.1 uncultured Eubacteriales bacterium
AAAAGAAATGAGGAAAATGAATGGAACTGGAATGCTTAACGCCGGAGTTTCCACAGCGCCGCCGCGCCCCTGCGCGGAGCGGGCGGCGCGTCCCTTCTGCGCCCCGCCTTTGCGGTAGCCCGCGCCCTCGTCCTCAAAGCCGCCGCGAGCCGCGGCCTCCACGCGCTTTTCCTGCCGGGTTTTATGCTTCATATCCTTGTAAAATGCCATATCTCCGTCTCCTGTTCCTTATTGCAGCCCCTGCTGCTCCAGATAGTCCCGCCTCGCCTTACGGATCTGCGCCTGCTTTCCGCAGGACTTTTCCCCCTCGGGGCACGCGCCGCGCAGGCATCCGGGCCCCGCGTCCCTGAACAGGGCGGGCGCCTCCCGGCAGCACAGGTCGAACATCGCACCTGCCAGCTCGCGGATCTCCCACTGGGCGCGGCTGCACATGCGAAGTGAGAAGAAATGCCGGAGCTCGCGCGCGTTCATGGTCAAAAGCACGCGTGTCTCGCACGCCCCGGGCAGCACGAAGCGGGCGTCCTCATTGCTCTTTTCCCCCGCATCGCCCAGGCGCTTCTGCCACCCCTCGTACCATGCCTGCATCTGCGCCATCTGGGCATGGTACTCCGCCTCCGCATCGGACCCCAGCGCGCGGATGGCCGGGGGCACGATGTAGCCGAAACCGCCCGCATAGCTGACATAGCGCTGGCTCTGCACGCTGAAGCTGGCGATGCGATGCCGCGTGAGCTGCGCCAGCAGCACACGGCTCACGCCCTCCACGAGGAAGGTGAAGCTCGCATGCTCCAGCACGCTCTCATGGCCCATGGCCATCACCCGCTCCACGAAGGCCCGCTGGTCCTTTTCCTCTATGGTTTTCAAGAGTTTATCCACATCGCCTCCGGCATAGCACAGGCGTGCGCCCAGCGCGGTCAGGGCCTCCGGGTCCAGGGTATGCCTGACCAGCACCACGCGCTGGCTTCGCTCCGGCATGCGTCATCGCCTCCCATTCAGCAGCTTAACATCTTATTTTATAGGATTGGTACGCCAATGTCAAACAATTCGGCAATTCTGCCGGTCTGGCCGGTCAGGTAGAGATACCCCATGAGCGCTTCCAGCCCTGTGGCCCGGCTGTAGTTGACCGGGTCCTGATTTTTGGGGGCACGATGATGGGCGTGTGCGTTCTGGCCGCGGCGCATAACGTCCGCCTCCTCCGGGGAGAGCACGGGTTCGATGCGCGCGGCGGCCTCAGCCTGCGCGCCGGCATTGGCCAACAGGATGGCCCGGCGATGCAACGCGCCCGCAGGAAGCCCGCCCGCCAGCAGCCTTTGCCGGATGAGCAGGTCCCACACGGTATCGCCCAGATAGGCCAGGGCGAGCGGGTTTTTCAGCTTTGCCTCCTGTAGGGAAAAGGGCTTTGGCAAAAGGGAATCCGGCATATCGGCACCTGCTTTCGTAGGACGGTCGTACCTCTTCATCATAGCATGGGTTGGGGGCGGAAACAAGCGGTTACCGGCCGTCAGGCGGCATCCTCCTGCCCCGTGCGCGCAAGCAGGACCTCGTAGGCCTCCAGCCCGTCGGCGATGGCCTTGCCGATTTTTTGCTGATAGGCCGGGTCCAGCAGGCGCGCCTCTTCCCTGGGATTGCTCAGAAAGCCGCACTCCACCAGCACCGAGGGCATCGTGCCGCCCAGCACATAGTAGTCCCCGGCCAGGGCGGAGCGCTCCCTGGACGGCTTGAGGCCGTTCAGCAGCGCCTGCTGCAGCGTTCCTGCCAGCAGCCGCCCCTGATCGCTGCCGTGCCGGTAGAACACCTGCGGCCCGCTTTCCTCGCGGCTGCGGTATTCGTTGAGATGGATGCTCAGAAGCACGTCCGCATCCGCCGCCTCGGCGATGTCGATACGTTTTTGCAAATCCTCCCGCTTGCGGGTTTTGCTTGCGGTATCTCCGTCCGCCAGGCACACATCCTCCCGCCGTGTCAGCACGACCTGAGCGCCGCGGGCCAGCAGTGCCTTTTCCACTTCAAGGGCGATCTCCAGCGCCACGTCCTTTTCCCAGCGGCCGCTGTCCTGAGCCCGCGCCCCGCCGTCATAGCCGCCATGTCCGGGGTCCAGCGCCACGATCAGGCCGCTGAGCGCGCCCGGTTCGGACGCCTCCGCCGGCGCGGCGGGGGTGGGCAGGGTCTCCTTTCCGCCCAGCGCCAGGCCTCCCGCTGTGATCAGCAGCGCCAGCAGCAGGCAGGCGCGCAATCTTTCCGTCTTTTTTGTTACAATTTTGTGTAGCAAATGGCGCATGCAGCATTCCTCCTTTGACCGTCCCGCAAGGATATGCGTCTGCGTATCAAAAAAGAGCCAGAACGGACAAGTCCGCCCTGCCGCCAACACGCATCCAGAAGGAGATTCTGCCTTTTTCCGCAAGCCTTTGCCCTCCTTCTCCCGCTTTTGGCTCGAAGAAGGAGAAAAAGGCCAAGGCCGTCGGATTTTTTATGCAGCGCCGCATACACCTCTCGAAAGTTTCCCACACTTTCCACATGGTTTTCCACGCAAAAAGCCCTTTTTCTGCATGAAAAGGGCTTCGTATGTGGAAAACCTGTCTGTTGCATCCCGCTGCATATCAACTTTTCCACATATGGCCGGATTGTGGATTTTCAGCCCCTTTTCAAGGAGAAAATGTGGAAAACTTGAGGAAAAGCATGTCGTCTTTCAAACAAAACTATTACAGAATATTTTCCAGCGTGGCAAAATCGCTGCTTTCCACCTCGCTGAGCGCATTGACTACCTCGTCCAGCGCGCGCAGGGTCTCATCCCGCCAGCGCTGTTCCAACGCCGTGGACAGGTGCAGCATGGCAGAGGTGACGGCCCGCGTGTGGTGGTGCCCAATGAGGAAGTTCAGCCAGCCGGCATCGTATTGCCATCTTGCATGCAGGTACGCCTGCTCATGCGCCGCCGAGTCCATACGGTTTTCCAGCACCTCCGTGCGCACCACGTCCAGCGCGTCCAGGTATTCCCGCGCTGTGTGCCGTTGTGTCAGGTCCAGCCACAGCCCCAGGCCGAGGCACATCACCGTAAGTACCACAATGAGCGTAATGGCCCGGCGCATTACCAGGACACCTCCTCAGGCTTCAGTGCACTGCCGCGGGCGGGCGGTTTTTCGCCAAAGCCATGCACGGTCATCTGCCCGTCGGTGTCCAGGTAGCACAAAAGCACCTTGCCTACATCCGAATAACCCAGCTTTTTGAGCTGGGAAAACAGCCAGCCCTCGTCCTTGCCGCACAGCGGCAGATTGTTTCGCTCCACCTTGCCATCCATCACCAGCGTGAGGGGAATACCCTCATATTGTGTTTTCAGTCCCATATCGGCGGGAGTGAGAGGCCGTTGACTCGACCGGGGAAATACGCTGAGCTTTCCGCTGGTTTCCATGATGGCGGTGCCAACGTCCGTAGGTGAGAGGATACCACAGGTGCGCAGCTCCTCCAAAAGATCGTTGAGGTTAAAGCACAGACGTTCCAGAGCCTTGGCGTCGATCTTGCCCCGATGGATGACCACCGTGGGCGTGCCGCTGAAAAACGCCCGCATCCGCTGGCTCTTGAGCGACAGCAGGGTAAACAGCTGATGCAACGTCACCGTGGCCGCCAACGGGATGATGCCGCGCCACAGGGGGATATCCAGGCTTTCCATGGGGGTGGAGGCCAGGTCTGCAATCATGATGGCCACCACCAGCTCAAAGGGCTGAAGCTGCCCCACCTGCCGCTTGCCCATCAGCCGCATGGCCAGCACGGCGAAGCACACCAGCACCAGGCTTCGGATATAGATGGCGAGCATCGCTTACGACTCCACGCTTTCCAGCCACTGCTCCAGCTCCGCCAGCGTTGAAAAACCCATGCCGTGGCGCAGGTCCTCCTGTATGGCGCTGGGCAGGGCGCTCAGCTCCAGATCCAGCTCGTTGACCAGAGCCAGCCCGTCGCCGTATTTGTTTTGAAATACGCAAAGCACGCCCGCACCATTGGGCATCAGCACCATGTGATCCGGGCAGAACATATCCGGCTGCTGTTCCATTTTGATCAGACTGGCGCCAAATTCAGTGATGCGCCATTCAGGATAGAGTGCCGCCACCTCGTCCAACGTTTTGCCATAGAGCTCGGCGGGGGCCGTCACCCGGCGGGTGACCACATGCTCGCAGCGGGTATAGGTCAGAGTTTGCAGCAGTTCGCACCCCTCCGCCACGCGCGTCGCATCGCCCGCGTCCACGGCCTGGGCCGGAGGCAGCTCGTCCGGCGCGGTGGCGCTGCCCGGCAATAGCAGCGTGGCCGCTGCGATGGCCAGGAGCACCGCGGCGCTCAACAGCAGAAGAAGGGTGTTTCGTTTCAAGGGGTTGCGTTCGGCATTCCTGTCGCTCATAGGGCGCGCTCCTTTACGGCATGATAGGAGCAGTATGCCCGGGCGGCAGGGATTTCATGTAAGGGAAAACGCAGATGCCCTCACGTTCTGGGCGACGCTTCCTTCAGCCGCTCATTGAGTTCCCGCACCTCGTCCGCATCCAGCTTGACCACGCGCCGGTCGTAGGTCATCAGGCCGTTGAGCTCATCCTCCACATCGCTGAGCTGCGTATAGACCGATGCGCACAGCCCCCTTGCCACGGCGGGGAGCACCTCGCGTTCATAGAGGCGGGAAAAGTCCCGCCACAGCGCGGCGGCATCGGGCAGACGGCGATATCCGTAGTCCTTCTGGTTGAAGCAATGACCATCCACACGCAGGTTATAGCCCCCAAATTCGCTCAGCGCCAGCGCGCGGCCGCGCCGGTCGCGCCGGAAGCGGAAGGGCTTGAAATACACATGCAGGCTGCGCAGTTCTCCCGCGCCCTGATCGTGCCAGCCGCTGGCGGGGTCCACGGGGCGGGTAGGGTCCAGAGCGCGCAGGCGCTCCATCACAAGCGTGCTGTCAAACTGACCCCATCCTTCGTTGAACGGCACCCACAGCACCACGCTGGGCGCATTGAAGAGCTGGCCGACCATCTCCTCCAGCTCATCCATGTACTCGCCGCGTCCCTGGGAAGAGGCGCGCGCAAACGCCCGGTAATGATTGTCACGCCGGTGAATGCCGGTCACCAGCGGCAGGGTGATGGTTGAGAAGCGGTATTTTCCTCCCCCGGAGGGCATGTCCTGCCATACCAGCATGCCCAGGCGGTCGCAATGGTAGTACCAGCGCATGGGTTCGACCTTGATGTGTTTTCGCAGCAGGTTAAACCCCATGGCCTTGGCGGTCTGGATATCGTAGATGAGCGCTTCGTCGCTGGGGGCGGTATACAGGCCGTCGGGCCAGTAGCCCTGATCCAGCAGGCCACTCTGAAAACACGGTTCGCCGTTGAGAAACAGCCGCTTCACGCCGCCCCGGTCCGCGCGCACCTCCATCTTGCGCATGCCGAAGTAGCTCTCCACCCGGTCCTCGCCCAAAGTGACGGACAGATCGTAGAGATAGGGGTCCTCCGGACTCCAGGCACGAAAATCCGGCATGGGGATGCGCGCCGGCTCGCCGCTGGTGAAGGGCACGGTACGGCCATCCACGGTCGCTTCGCATTGCAGGGGCTGCGAACAGCGAACCATCACCTCCACCGCCGACTGGTCAAACAGCGGCACGATGCGCAGGCTCTCGATATAGTGCCGGGGCACGGCCTCCATCCACACCGTCTGCCAGATGCCGCTCTGCGGCGTGTACCAGATCCCGCCGCGCCGGGTTTTCTGCTTTCCCCGGCTGTGGAAGCTCGCGTCCGTATCATCATGCACGCGCACCACGAGGCTGTTGCGCGGGCCGAGCGCATCCGTCGCGTCCAGCGTAAACGCGTTGTAGCCCCCCATGTGCCGGCCCAGCAGCCTGCCGTTCCAATACACGGCGGCCTCCTGATCGACCGCGCCGAAATGCAGCAGCAGCCGCCCATCCGCCGGGATGAAACCCTGCGGCACGATCACCTCGCGGCGGTACCATAGCGTCTGCCCCGGCTGGAGCGAACGGCCCACGCCGCTCAGGGCGCTTTCAGGCGAAAAGGGCACCAGAATGGTCCCATCCCAGCGCCGGGGTGATTCATCACTGTCGGTGATGGCGTATTCCCAGCGGCCGTTGAGGTTGAGGTAGCTGTTCCGCCGCATCTGCGGTCGGGGATATTCGGTGAGGATGCAGTTTTCGTCCAGGTGTTCTCCCCAGGGGGTCATCAGCATGGGGCATCCTCCTTCCTGTGTTGATTGTGCTGCTTCACGCGCGGCGGCAGGCTTGCCGAATCAGACAAACCGTTGCTCCGCGCGGGCGGCATCCGGGCTGTTTCCTAAATGATGCTTTTTGCGCATGTTCATACCATGGGTATTATAGCACCTTGTGTGCGTGCGCACAATCAGGCGCAGCCCAAAAAGCCCCGGCCCGTGGCTGGGCCGGGGAAGGAAAGCGCATGTTTAACCGATCTGGGGCAGGCTGGCGGCCGCCACGCTTTGACCCACGCGCCGGCTCTTTTCGTCTGGAAGGTTCACCTGCATCTTCAGCTGCGGGTATTCGGTGCGCAGCACCTCCTGCGCTTTGGCCAGCACCAGATCTCCGCCCTCGCCGCTGGTCACGCGGCCCATGAGCAGCACATGGTTGATCTCATAGAACATGGCGTAGAACGCCAGCGTATAGCCCAGATACACGCCGATGGTCTCATAGATGGCACGCGCGCCGGCGTCGCCCTGCTCCATCTTGCCCTGCACCACCTTGAGCTTCTCGGCGGGGCTGAGGGCGGGGTCCAGCTCGATGCCCGCGGCGGGCGCGAGCTTGATCACCGCGTCCTGGGAGAAATACTTCACGCCGCAGCCGATGTCGCCGCTCCACTCGTCCGCCATGGCCTCCGGCGCCAGATCACAGGGAACAAACGCCAGCTCATTGAGCCAGCCGGTGATGTTGCCCTTCATGTCCACGTAGCCGCCGGCCTCGCTGGTGCCCATGGCGATGCCCAGAATGCCGTCCTCGCCCAGGCTCATGGCCCCGGCCAGCGCGGTCACATCGCCGTCATTGCACACCGTCAGGGGCACGTCCCCGATTTCCTTCGCGGCGCGAATATAGATGTCCTTGACGTACTTTTCATAATTCTCGGGGCTGACCTTGAGGAACAGCGAGGCGCTCATGGTATGGTTGTTGATGTATACGCCCGCGCTGCTCACGCCGATGGCGTCCACACGCGGCATTTTGGAGGCGGCGGTCTTCATGGCGCTGACGATCCCGTCGAAATGGTACGAGGGGTCCGACTGGGTTTTGGGAAACCAGACGACCTCCTCGCTATAGACGCTTTCACCGTTGATAACGGCGGATACCTTGCGGTCGCTTCCGCCGGCGTCAAAGCCGATCCGGCAGCCGTCCAGATGGCGGCCGATGGGCGCGGAGGCATCCTTGCGCTGCGGAGCTTCGGCAGGCGTGGCGGCATAGCACACCTCGAAGGCATGCTCATAGACATGCGCCATGAAATTCGCGTCAAAGGCGCGCTCGCCGCCTTCGCGGTACTGCTCCTTCACCCCCTCATACACGGCCTTGCTTCCCGCGATGGTCACGCGGAAACCGCCGTATACCCACAGCATGCTCTTGACCATCCGCTCCGCCATGCGCAGGTTCAGCGCGTCGTCCTCTCCCTCCGGGAGGATGCGCATGTCATGCGTGGCTACCAGGCCGTCGTTTCGCTCCACGGCAATGCGGATCTCGGGTCCCTTTGCCGCACGCGCGGCAAAGGCCTGCATCTCCCGGTAGATGGGCGCAAACGCCGGGTCCAGCGGAGCCGCTACTTTCAGTTTCTCCATCTCTTTTGCCTCCCGACTGTTGAAAAAGTAGGTTGTATTCCCGAATATCGCCTTGATATCGTCGATTTACATTATATCGTATTATTTATTCCCTGTCCATCCTTTTCTACATGAAAAAAACCGGCGCTTTGCAAAAAGCACCGGTTCAAAACGGCAGCCAGTCCAGCTGCCACAGCGCGCATCCAACGGCGGCCAGCGCCGCCAGGGCGCCCAGGCATACCCAACGTCCGTGCCTGCCCCCACGGACGGACACGTACGATTCCAGCGGGACCGGCGCGGGCACGGGCATCTGTTCCGTGGGCACGGCATCCTCCCCGTCCTCCTCCGATTCATCGGGGTCGGCATACATGTCCTCTTGCAGCCAGTCCAGGTTTTCCCACAGCTGATCCGAATCTCCGGCCGGTTCCGGCGGAAGCTGCCGCACCGCAGCCGGTCTGGGCGCAAACGTGGGAGGATGCATCAGGGACGGGCCGTTTGCCGGTGGGGGCGTCGCCTTTTTCGTGGCAGGCATGGACCGCGCCGCATCCGGCCGAAGCAGGCTGTCCGCGCTCATGGGTTTCAGCAGCGCGCTGCCGTGTGCCTGTGCCATCCGCTCCACCCTCTTCCTTCTGATGGGCCCATTATACCATAACTGTGCATGGATGTCTTTGTCCGTCGGCGTGTTTTTTTGCCGAATCCTAGGGAAAGCTCCCTCAAGGCACGCCTCTTGCAGCAAAGGGCCGCCCCGAAGGGCGGCCCCGGAAAACCGTGTGCAATTATTCGGCCATTCTCTTGTACTTGGCGTACTTGGCCATGGCGTCGGCCTCGTTCTTGTTGAACAGGTCCTGCGCCACATCGGGGAACATCTTGGCCAGGGACGCATAGCGCACCTCGCCCTTGATGAAGTCCTGATAGCCCTCGGCCTTGGGCTCCTTGGAGTCCAGGGTGAGCGGGTTCTTGCCCTGCTCGGCCAGTTCAGGATTGTAGCGGTAGATGGTCCAGTAGCCGCACTCGACCGCCTTCTTGATCTCAGCCTGCGCCAGGCCCATGTTGATGCCATGGTTGATGCAGGGCGCATAGGCGATGATGAGGGACGGGCCGTGATAGGCCTCGGCCTCGACCATGGCCTTGACGACCTGAGCGGGGTTGCTCATGGCGACGCACGCCACGTACACATAGCCATAGCTCATGGCCATCATGCCCAGATCCTTCTTCTTGGTCCGCTTGCCGCTGGCAGCGAACTTGGCGATGGAGCCGGTCGGAGTAGACTTGGAGGACTGTCCGCCGGTGTTGGAGTACACCTCGGTATCCAGCACGAGCACGTTGACATCCTGGTTCTGGGCCAGCACATGGTCCAGTCCGCCGTAGCCGATATCGTAGGCCCAGCCGTCGCCGCCGAAGATCCAGAAGGATTTCTTGGTCAGCAGATCGGCGTTGTCCACAACCTCGCGGGCCAGCGTGCAAGCCTCGCAGGTGCAGCCCTCAACGATGCCTTCCTTGCACTTCTCAAGCAGCGCCTTGCCGGCGGTCTTGGAAGCCTTGCCCTCGTTCATGTTGTCCAGCCAGTTCTGGCCCGCGGTCTTGATCTCATCCCAGCAGTAGTCCACTGCGATGAGGGCGCGCACGGTATCGGCCAGCTTGGCGCGGCGCTGATTGTAAGCCAGGTTCATGCCGAAGCCGAACTCGGCATTGTCCTCGAAGAGGCTGTTGGCCCAGGCGGGACCATGGCCCTCGTTGTTGGTGGTGTAGGGGCAGGTGGGGGCGGAGCCGCCGTAGATGGAGGAGCAGCCCGTCGCGTTGGCCACGATCATGCGGTCGCCGAAGAGCTGGGTAACCAGCTTGACGTACGGGGTCTCGCCGCAGCCGGCGCACGCGCCGCTGAACTCGAACAGCGGCTTGAGGGCCTGGCTGTTCTTGACGGTAGCCACATTCTCGATGCCCTGAACCTCGGGGACGGTCATCGCGAACTCCCAGTTCTTCTCCTGCTCCATCTGAGAGGCCAGCGGCTTCATAACCAGCGCCTTCTCCTTGGCGGGGCAGACCTGCACGCAGTTGCCGCAGCCGGTGCAATCCAGGGGGCTGACCTGCATGCGATACTGCATGCCGGCGAACTCCTTGCCGGTGGCGGGCTTGGTCTGGTAGCCTTCGGGCGCGCCCTTCATCACTTCTTCGGACGCATAGATGGGACGAATGCAGGCATGCGGGCACACCAGCGAGCAGGTGCCGCACTGGATGCACTTGTCGATCTGCCACTCGGGCACGGTCACGGCGATGCCGCGCTTCTCGAACTTGGTGGTGCCGGTGGGAACCACACCCGCAGGATCAAAGGCGCTCACGGGCAGGCTGTCGCCTTCCTGCGCCAGGATGGGCTCAACGAAGTTCTGGAAGTACTCGGTGCTCTTGATCTTCACGGGCTCGGCGCCGGTGGTGGCATTGGCCCACTCCTGAGGCACCTTGATCTCGACCAGGCCGGAGATGGCGATGTCGATGGCGTCCCAGTTCTTCTTGACGATGGCGTCGCCCTTCTTGCCGTAGGTCTTCTTGGCATAGGCCTTCATGTACTCGTCGGCCTGCTCGTAGGGGATCACCTCAGCCAGCTTGAAGAAAGCGGCCTGCATGATGGTGTTGATGCGGTTGCCCATGCCCACCTTCAGGGCCAGGTCGATAGCGTCGATGTTGTAGAAGCGCACATGCTTCTTGGCCAGCTGCTGCTTCATCTTGGCGGGCAGCTGCTTGTCCATCTCCTCGGCGCTCCAGGGGCTGTTGAGCAGGAACACGCCGCCGTCCTTGACCTTGCTGACCATGTCGTACTTGGTGACATAGCTGGGGTTGTGGCAGGCCACAAAGTCGGCCGCGTCGATGAGGTAGGTGCTCTGGATGGGCGTCTTGCCGAAGCGCAGGTGGCTGACGGTCAGGCCGCCGGACTTCTTGGAGTCGTAGCTGAAGTAGCCCTGCGCGTACATATCGGTGTGATCGCCGATGATCTTGATGCTGTTCTTGTTGGCGCCAACGGTGCCGTCGGAGCCAAGGCCGTAGAACATGCAGCACACGGTGCCTTCGGGCGCGGTGATGAGCTGCTCGCCCAGGGGCAGGCTGGTGCCGGTCACGTCGTCCTCGATGCCCACGGTGAAGTGGTTCTTCATGGCGCCGGACAGGTTGTCGTACACAGCCTTGACCATGGTGGGGTTGAACTCCTTGGAGCCCAGGCCGTAGCGGCCGCCGATGACCTCAACATCGGTCTTGCCGTTCTCATAGAGCGCGGCGCACACGTCCTCGTAGAGGGGTTCGCCCAAAGAGCCGGGCTCCTTGGTGCGGTCGAGCACGGCGATCTTCTTGCAGGTGGCGGGAATGGCCTCCAGCAGGCGCTCGGCGCTGAAGGGACGGTAGAGATGCACCTTGACCAGGCCCAGCTTCTCGCCCTTCTTGTTGAGGTAGTTGATGGTCTCCTCGATGGTCTCGCAGCCGCTGCCCATGGCGATGATCACGCGCTCGGCATCGGGGGCGCCCACGTAGTTGAAGAGCTTGTACTCGCGGCCCACCAGCGCGCTGACCTTCTTCATGACCTCTTCCACGATGGCGGGGGTGGCGTTGTAGAACTTGTTGGCCGCCTCACGGTTCTGGAAGTAGATGTCGGGGTTCTGCGCGGTGCCGGCCTGATGCGGATGATCGGGGTTAAGGGCGCGGTCGCGGAAGGCCTTGACCTTGTCCCAGGGCACCAGGGGCTCGATGTCCTTGTAATCAATCGCGTCGATCTTCTGCACCTCATGGCTGGTGCGGAAGCCGTCGAAGAAATGCAGGAAGGGAACGCTGCTCTCCAGCGTGGACAGATGCGCTACCAGCGCCATATCCATGGCTTCCTGCACGCTGTTGGAGGCCAGCATGGCAAAGCCGGTCTGACGGCAGGCCATCACGTCGGCATGGTCGCCGAAGATGCTCAGGGCGTGCGCAGCCAGCGCGCGGGCGCTCACGTGGAACACGCAGGGCAGCAGCTCGCCGGAGATCTTGTACATATTGGGGATCATCAGCAGAAGGCCCTGGCTGGCAGTGAAGGTGGTGGTCAGCGCGCCGGCCGCCAGACTGCCGTGCACGGCGCCCGCCGCGCCCGCCTCGGACTGCATCTCGCTTACGTGAACGGTCTGGCCGAAGAGGTTCTTCGTACCACGCGCCGCCCATTCATCGACTACTTCCGCCATGGGGGAGGAAGGAGTGATGGGGTAAATGGCCGCCACGTCGCTGAACGCATATGCAACGTGGCTTACGGCAGTATTGCCGTCAACGGTCATCTTGGTTGCCATTGGGGTTCCCTCCTAAACTTGTAGGTTTTGAAAGAGCCGCCTGACTGTTTTTGGGCACGACAAACAGACGGAAGTTTCCAACATGCCTATTATAGTTTGTTGCCAAATGCTTGTCAACCGGCACAGCAGCTCAAAAGGCGGAAATTGCGCGAAAAGGCGCGGACAGGAAACCTTCCTCCCCGCGCCCGAACATCCGCCACGGCAGCGGCGGCGTCATACGATCTTTTCCAGGGTTCCAAGCACGCTGAGCACCTGCTCTCGCGGCACCCGCTCGGAGGGGCGGTTTTCCTTCGCGCGCTCCACAAAGTGCGAAAGCTCGCGCAGGAACCAGCCGCTGGGCGGCAGGTTGGCGCCGCATTCCACCTTCACGGGATCCTCCACGTCAAAGACAGTCGCATCGCCGTCCGCGCCGTAGCCGGTCAGCCCGCCGTCGCACACCAGCAGCCCGCGTTCAAAATACACGCGCCACCGGGCCGTGAAAGGCAGGCAGGCGTTGAACCATGCCGCCTCTGCGCTGGCGGTGATTCCGCCCGCAAATGTGTAGCGGAACCGGTACTGCTCCCGGCAGGGCGCCTCAGGGCCGCCGCAGCTGGTATACTCCATGCTCCGGGGCTCGCCGAATATGCTGACCATCATGTCCAGGTCGTGAATATGCAGGTCAAAGGGCAGAAGGCCGCTCTTTTCCTTCTGGAACAGCCAGCTTCCCTGTACCCAGCCGGGCCGGGCCGACAGGCGCTCGAAACAGGCGTCGAGGGGCTTGCCGTACCGCTCATCTTCCATCACCTGATGCAGCGTCTCCACCTCGCGGGTGAATTGCAGAACCTGGGCCACGTACAGCTGCACCCCCGCGCGGTCCGCCGCCTCATACATCTCCTGCGCGTCCGCCAGGGACAGCGCGGCGGGCTTCTCCGTGATCACATGCAGTCCATGCCGGATCGCCTCCAGCGCCAGCGGCTTGTGCAGAAAGGTGGGTGCGCAGATGTCCGCCAGGTCCGCCTGCTCTGCGGCGCACAGCTCCGTGAGCGTAGCATACAGGGGCAGGCCCCATTGCGCCGCACGGGCGCGGTCCTGCTCGCTTTGTCCCACCGCTGCCACAACCTGCGCGTCCGGTATGTGAAGATAATTGAGATAGTGCGTGGTGCCCATGCCTCCAAGGCCCACCAGTGCGATTCTCATGCCTGCGCCTCCCTACAGCTCAAAACCGTGCGCCCGCAGATAGTCCGCGCTGTCCTGAACGGCCTGGTCGATCTCGGCCAGGTCCTTCGGCCCCGCCTGCGTGAACTCGATCTCGATGCTGAAAGGACTTGCGTTGCCAGCCTCCTCAAGTACGCCAAACACGCCGGGGAAATCCACCCAGCCCTTACCCAGCGCCGGAAAATCCCACACATCCGCCGCGCCGGCCTTGTCCTTGAGGTGCAGGTAGGCCACGTCGCTCACACAGGCCCGCAGATCGGCCACCGGGTCCACGCCGCCGTAGAAGACGACATTGGCGGTGTCATAGTTGATTTTGACCCGCTCGGACCCGACCATCCGCACGATGTCGGAAAGCACCGCGCCCGTTCCATGGTCATGGCCATGCGTTTCCAGAACCAGCGTCAGCCCGTAACGCTCCAGATGGGGCACCAGCGCGCGGATGCTTTCCGCCACGGTCCGGTTGTCGGCCACAGCGTTGTCCTTCAGGTGCGCCTCTCCGATGGAGGAGACGATATAGTCGCAGCCAAAGAACGCGGCAAGCCGGATGTTTTTCACAAAGTCCGGGATGCGTTCGGGGTCCATGAGGTTGCAGTGTCCGCTCATGGCAAAGGGGCGGAGCTGCGCCGCCTCCAGCTCGTCCTGAATCGCCAGCAGGCGCTCGAAGGGCATGTCGGGAAAGACATGTTCGGTCCAGCCCTTGGTGGCCGTCAGCTCGATGTAATGAAAGCCCGCGCGGCGGATGCCCGCGATGGCTTCCTCAATGGAATAGCCATGATAGCAGTTGGAGTTGACCGCGATGATGCGCTTCTTCATGGCCGCACCTCTCACTCGTTGACCCGGACGGCCCGTCCCGTTTCGGAGGATTCAATGCTGGCGAACACCGCGCGCATGGCGGGCAGCACGCTTTCGGCGCTGATGCCCTCGTGAGACGGATCGTTCAGGCAGTCCACAAACAGATCGATGATGCCGGACTTGGTCTGGTGATCGTTGGTCTGAATCTGGTCCACGTCATAGTTCTCGACGGACCCGTCGCGCCGGATCAGCACCAGCGTATGGGCCGGGTCATCATAGATGCGAAGCGCGCCTTCCGTGCCGTTAATCACGGTGGAATTGTCCTCCGGGCCGTAGTTGGTCCAGGAGGCGGTCATGGTTCCCACCGCTCCGCCGCTCATGCGGTAGATGCACACGGCGTTGTCATCCACGGTGATGGGGCTGCCGTCAGCAAATTTCTTGTCCAGCGTAGTAAGGCTCGCCATGGTCTCCACCACCACCTGGTCCAGCAAAAACTGAATCAGGTCGGTCTTGTGCACGCCCAGGTCCGCCATAGCGCCCATGGCCGCGCGCTTCTTGTCAAAGAACCAGGTGCTCTTGCCGGGGTCCACGCTCCATGTCTCCGGCCCGCCGTGACGGAACGCCGTGCGGAAAGTAAGCGGTTTGCCGATGGCTCCCGCGCGGATGAGCTCGCGCGCCTTCCGATGCGCACCCGCCAGGCGCTGGTTCTGGTCGATCATGAGATATTTGCCGCTCTTGCGCGCGGCGGCAACCATGCGCTCACAGTCCTCCAGCGTAGTGGCCATGGGCTTTTCGCACAGCACATGCTTGCCGGCCTCCAGCGCCGCCACCGTGATTTCCGCATGGCTGACATTGGCCGAGCACACGCTTACCGCGTCGATGGCCGGGTCTGCAAGCAGCGCCTCGTAGCCGGGATACACCTTCGCGCCATACTGCGCGGCCAGCGTCTGCGCGCGCTCCTGGTTCAGGTCGTACAGCCCCGCAATCCGCGCGCCGGGGTTTTGTTCATATTCAGGCAGATGGCGCACCTGCGCAATCTTGCCGCAGCCGATAATACCGATATTGAGCATGCCCTTCTCCTTCCTCTCTTTGGCAGGCCGTCAGGCGGCAGCTTCCTTCTTTTGCAAAAGCACCGCGGCGATCACGATGAATCCCTTGAACGCCTCGCGCAGGAAGGGCGGCACGCCCATCAGGTTGAGCAGGTTGTTCATCACGGCGATGATCAGCATGCCCAGCACCGTGCCCAGAATGGAGCCGCGTCCGCCGCTCATGCTGGTGCCGCCCACCACCACCGCGGCGATGGCGTCCATCTCGTAGCCGCTGCCGGCATTGGCATAGTCCATGCTACCGATGCGCGACACCTGGATGACCGCCGTCACGGCCACCAGAGCGCCCATGAGCACGTAGATGAGGCCCTTGACGCGCTCCACGTTCACGCCGGAGAGGCGTGCGGTGCGCTCGTTGGAACCCACGGCGTATACGTGGCGGCCAAAGGGCGTATAGCGCGACACGATATGCAGAATCACCGCCGCCACCAGCCAGTAGAGAATGGGCAGAATGACCTCACCGCCGATCTTGGTGTTGGAGATGGCCAAAAAGCTGCTGGGCACCTTGACCGCCGCCGTCTGCATCACCTGCTGGGTTACGCTGCGCAAAATCTTCATCATGCCCAGCGTGGCGATGAAGGCCGGCAGCTTGCTGCGGGCGATCAGCACGCCGCTGATGCCGCCCAGCAGGCAGCCGAAGATTATGCCCGCGACGATGCCGATGGCGTAGGCCGGCACGCCCGTGATGCCGATGGCGGTGAGCAGGCCGTCGGGATACTGATTGATAAAGACCATGATCACCGCGCCGATGGCGACCATCGTGGAGCCCACGGCCAGGTCAATGCCGCCGGAGATGATGACAAAGGTCATGCCCAGTGCCACGATGCCCACGCCCGCGTTGTTGCGCAGGATGTTGATCCAGTTCTTGCCCCAGTTGGTAAACCATGCGCCGAAGGATTCATAGTCAAAGCCCAGGGCCACGGTTTGCAGAATCACCATCAGGGCCAGCACCAGGCCCGTGGAAAAGATGGGATCCGACTTCCATTTGCGGCCGACCTTTTCAAGAAGGGTCTGCCGGTTCGTCACTTGCGTCATGCCTGTTTACTCCTCTCGCCTGCGTTCAGCCGCCGGTTGCCAGCCGCATCATTTCGTGTTCGTTCATGGTTTCGCCCTTGACCTCGGCCTGGATATCGCCATGGTACAGCACCAGCGCCCGGTCGCACACGCGGATGATCTCCTGCGCCTCGTTGGAAAGCACCACCACCGCCACGCCCCGGTCTGCAAGGCGCAGGATGATGTCGTAGATCTCCTCCTTGGCGCCCACGTCCACGCCCTGGGTGGGGTTATCCAGAATCAGAAGCAATGGATTGGCGCTCAGCCACTTGGCCAGCACCACCTTTTGCTGATTGCCGCCGGACAGGCTGGTGATGGGGTCCTCTGGCCGTCCCATCTTGATGTGCAGCTCCTGACGCTGGCGGTCAAATTCCTCGCGCTGCGCCTTTCTGTCGATCAGGCCGCGATGCGTCAGCCGGGGCAAAGTGACGATGGAGCCGTTTTCCAGGATGTTCATATCCTTGATGATGCCGTTTTCCTTGCGGTTGCGCGGCACATAGCCGATGCCCAGCGCCAGCGCCTGCTGAGTGGAGTGCATCTGCACGGATTTGCCGTTGACAATGATATTGCCCTGGTATTTCCCCGTATCGCCAAAAACGGTGCGAAAGATCTCGCTGCGCCCGTCGACCAGAAGGCCCGTCACGCCCAGCACCTCGCCCCCGCGCACGCTCAGGCTGATATGGCGGTAGTGCGGTTCCTGGGTTAGATCCTCCAGGCGGAGCACCTCGTCTCCAAGCTTTGCGCTGCGGTTGAGGGGCTCGTTGCGCACATCGTGACCCACCATGTCGCGGGCCAGAAGGTCGGTGGTCACATCCCTGACGTAGCCTTCCGACACCATGACGCCGTCGCGCAGCACGGTGTAGCGGTCGCAGATCTCCATCACCTCGCGCAGCTTGTGGGAGATGAACACGATGCCTACGTTCTGCTTTTTCAGCGTGCGCAGGATTTCAAATACGTGCTCGATTTCCGGGTCGGTGAGCGAGGTGGTGGGTTCATCCATGATGATGATCTGGGCGTTCATCAGAAGCGCACGGGAAATTTCCACAATCTGCTTGTAGGAGGCGTCCAGATCGCGCACCATGGCGCGGGGGTCCAGTGTAAGCGCCATGCGCTCAAATACCTTCCGGGTTTCCGCAATCATGCGCGGATGGTCCAGAAAGCCGTTTTTCTTTTTCAGTTCCCGGCCGATGAACATGTTTTCATAGATCGGGAGGTCGTTGATCAGGTTCAGCTCCTGATGGATAAAGGCGATCCCCGCGTCCAGCGACTGACTGGGGTTTTGGAAAGTCTGCGGCTTGTCATCCAGCAAAATCTGCCCTGCGTCAGGCCGGAGCACGCCGCCCAGAATATTCATCAGCGTGCTTTTGCCCGCGCCGTTCTCGCCCAGCAGCGCGCAGATTTCCCCGCCGCGAAGTGAAAAATCCACGGATTTCAACACGTCGTTCGCGCCAAAGGATTTCACGATCCCACGCATGGAGAGGTTCATTTGTTCACATCCGTTCTCAAAATCCTCTGTATAACCGGGGAAAAGGGCCATGGCACCGGCCACGGCCCCTTTTGAAAGAGAGGGAAATCAATAGATGGTGTTGCTGGGATCGATGTACTCGTCCACGTTGGTGGCATCCACGATCTGAGAGGGGATGACCTTCACGGCGTCAACGGTCTCGCCGCCGAGCACGCTCAGGGCCACATCCAGGCAGTCCTTGATCATCAGGGGGCTGTAGAGCGCGGAGCAGGCATGGATTTCATCGGCCTTTTCCTTGATGATGTTGAAGTATTCCTGGCATCCGCCGCCGCCGGTGATGGCCTTGATGTCGGTGCGGCCGGCATCCTCGATGGCCTGCAGGGCGCCGATAGAGGTTTCGTCGTCGAGGCTGTAGACAGCGTCGATCTGAGGATTGGCGGTCAGGATGTCCGCCATGTCCTTCAGGCCGTCCTCACGGGTGAAGGCGGTGGCGTACTCGATGATCTCCACGTCGGGAGCGATTTCAGCCATGGTATCGGTGAAGCCCTTCATGCGCAGCTCGGACACGGAGCCGGAGGTAGGCACGGGCAGGGCCACGACGGTGCCGGTGGTGCCGATCTTCTCGACGATGTAGTTGGCGCTGGCAACGCCCATGCTCTCGTTATCGCCGGTCACCTTGTAGATGCCCTCGGCGGGAATGTCCATATCGAAGGCCACGACGGTGATGCCCTGATCGATCGCGTTCTGGGCAGCCACTTCCATGCCGGTCCACTGGGGAGCGACCACGATGGCCTGAGCGCCCCAGAGGATGACTTCGTCAAACTGGGCGGTCATTTCTTCGGCATTGCTGGAGGTGAGGAGCTTGTACTCGATGGTGCCGGCGGCCTCCAGCTCCTTGCAGTACTGCTCGGCGTTGTAGGTGATGCCGCCCACCCAGCCGTGGGTCACGGCGGGCACGAGCACACCGATCTTATACTTGGTGGTTTCAGCGGTCGCCATGGTGACCATGCCGAGGCACAGTGCCAGGGCCAGAACGATGGCCAAAAGCTTTTTCATGATGGTTTCCTCCATTTCATGATTTGTCCTCCCTCAGGGAGGGCTACGCAAAGGACGGACGTATGGCTGTACTTGCTGTATGCGCCTGTCCCTTTGTTGTAAGTGTATGATAGCATGTAAATTTTCACATGTCAATTCAGAGCTAAAAGTTTTCATAAATTTACATTCATTTGTACAACCGTCATAATGCTTTTATAAATCAGATTTTTAGCAGTTTTTTCTACTATGAGCCCCACCTCAAAAAAGAAAAGTTACATTATCAAACAGCTGTCGTTTACATTTCCCCGTCGTCTATGCTATAATAGACCAAGAAGCGGCAATTTCACAACGCAGGGCCAGGCCTTGTGCGGAAAGGAGGCGGGACGGAGCATGAAACGAAAGAGCAGCGAGCCCACCATCTCTCAGGTGGCCGCCATGGCGGGCGTATCCATCGCCACCGTTTCGCGCGTGCTCAACGACCCGTCCAAGGTGCGCCCCACCACGGTGGAAAAGGTAAGCGCCGCCATTGACACCCTGGCCTATCCACGCCCCCAGCCCGCCACAGATCTGCGCAACCGGCTTATCGTGGTGGTGCTGCCCAACCTGGACAACCCCTTCTATTCCAAAATCATCAAGGGGATTCAGGTATCGGCCAAAGGGCACGGGCTGGAGGTTCTGCTCTATGCCGAAGGAAATGTAGACGCCCATTCGCGCCGCCTTCTGGATATGCTGGCCATGATTCAGGCCCGGGGGCTGATCCTCCTCTCCCCCGTCAACCGCCTGGACGTGCTCAACGAGCTGGCGGGCGCCCTTCCGCTGGTGCAGTGCGCAGAATATAATGAAGAAAGCGCTTTGCCCTATGTGGGCGTGGATGACTTCGCCGCAGCGCGCAACGCCACCGAAACCCTGATCCGGCGTGGGCGCCGCCGCATCGCCCTGATCAACGGCCCCGATCGCTACAAATACGCCCGCCACCGCTACCTGGGGTACGCGGACGCGCTGCGGCATGCGGGCCTGACGGTGGACGGCGCGCTGGTGGCGAACGTGACGGAAATGGGCTTTGACAGCTCGCTGGCCGTGGCGCGGCAGATGCTGCTTGCCAGCGAGCGGCCGGACGCGATTCTGGCCGCCAGCGACATGTATGCCGCCGCCGTGGTCAAGGCCGCCACCTCCGAGGGCATCCGCATTCCCGACGACCTGGCGCTGATCGGCTTTGACAACACCTACATCTCCCAAATGAGCCACCCCAGTGTGGCGGCCGTCAGCCTGCCGCGTTTTCAGCTGGGTTATATGGCCTGCGAGGTATTATCCGAGCGCATCATGAACCCCGCCTCGGACGAGCCGCGCCATTTTCTGCTGGAAACGGAGCTTGTGCTCCGCGATTCCGTATAAATACGACCCCGAGCATCGGGAGAACGGGAGGGACTTGTAATTATGAAACTGGGTTTTGTAAGTGCAATTCTGGATGGATGGACATTTGAAGGCATGGTGGATACAGCTGCGGAGATGGGTTACCAGTGTGTCGAAGTAGCCTGCTGGCCCGCCGGGAAGGCGGAGCGCCGCTACGCAGGCGTCAGCCACATTGACGTGGACGCGCTGGACGACGAGCAGGTGAACTACATCCACAGCTATCTCAAGGAGCGCGGGGTGGAAATCTCCGCCTTGGCGTACTACCCCAACACCCTGGACGGCGACCTGGAAAAGCGCGCCGCCGCCGTGGAGCACCTCAAGAAGGTCATCCGTGCCAGCCACCGGCTGGGCGTGAATCTGGTGACCACCTTCATCGGCCGCGACCAGACCAAGACCGTGGAGGAGAACCTCGATCTCATGTGCCAGGTCTGGCCGCCTATCCTCAAGTTGGCCGAGGAACTGGGCGTGCGCGTAGCCATTGAAAACTGCCCCATGCTCTTTGGTCCGGACCAGTGGCCCGGCGGTCAGAACCTGATGACCACCCCGGCAATCTGGCGCAAGGTATTCGAGCGGCTGCCCTCTCCCAACCTGGGCATCAATTACGATCCCTCGCACTTCGTGTGGCAGATGATGGACTATATCCAGCCCATCTACGAATTTAAGGACAAGATTTTCCATGTCCATTACAAGGATATCAAGCTCTTCCCCGAGAAGCTGCGCCAGGTGGGCACCATGGCCTATCCGCTGGACTACATGAGCCCCAAGCTGCCCGGCCTGGGCGATGTGGACTGGGGCCGCTACGTATCGGCGCTGACCGACATCGGCTACGACGGTTATACCTGCATCGAGGTCGAGGACCGGTCCTTCGAGGGCAGCCGCGAAAGAGTGCTGGACTCCCTGCGCCTTTCCAAGCGGTACATGGAGCAGTTCGTCATCTGATTAAAAACAGAAAGAGCGGCGCGAGGCGGGAAAGCTCCCGCTTCGTGCCGTTCTTTTGTTTCCGGCTTGCAGTTTGCATGTAAATAAACGGCATGGTATAATCAGGAACAGTCCATTCGATCGGAGGAATTTTCCATGAAGGAAAGCGCCTTGAACGCGCGCCGGGCAACGTTGTTAAGCGGGCTTTGCGCTTTTTTTGCCGTGTTTCTGCTCTCCTGGCTGACGGGGTTTGACAACACGCGCCGTTTTGGATGGTTGCCGGCAGCGGCGCTTTTATGGCTGGGAGGTTCCCTTTTCTGGCGCAACCCGGACAGGCGGCTCAAAATCGCTTTTGGCCTCTTTGGCGTCTTCTTCATGTTGGCCATGGGGCTCGGTCTGCGTCTGGAATTTCACGGCGAAACCGGTCTATGGGGACTCGTGGCAAGCATCGGATTGGGAATTGCCGCCGGTCCGGCGGCAGGCGGAGCCGCCATCGCGCTCTTTCGCGCAATGTCCCGCCTTTCCAGGCCCTTGCATCTGCGGACAGGCCATGCGTTTTGGATTGTGCTGGCGCTGCTCATGCTGTGCTGGTTGCCGGTGCTGGTGGCGTATTTCCCCGGCATCACCGGCTACGATATGGATTTTCAGGTCTATCAGATCGTTTCTGGCAACTATTCGTCCCATCATCCGCTTCTGCACACGCTGTTTCTGGAGGCATTTTACCGGCTGGGCGCCGCTTTGGGAAGTCCTTCGCTGGGATACGGGCTTCACACGCTCATGCAGGCCCTGCTGTTAGCCTGCTCCATAGCCTATGCCATGGCCTGGCTTTCCTCCATCGGCTGCCCGCGGGGCCTATGGGTTGCCCTTTTGGTCTTTTTTGCACTCTCTCCGCAGCATGCCATCATGGCCGCCAGCGGAACCAAGGACATTCTCTTTGCCGCCTGTATGCTGACAGCGGCCGTGGAAATCTGCCGTCTTATCCTTGAGCCGTCCAGACGCAAACGTAAGCGGGTCCTTCTGGCCGACGCCATTCTCATCGCGGCAGCGTGCATGTTTCGCAACAATGCGATATATGGCTTTATCGTACTGGTTTTCGTATCTTTTCTGTTTTTCCGCCGGAAACTCGGCAGGCGCGTCCTTGCGGTCATTCTGGCGGGAGCGGTGATAGCCGAAGGCGGCATGATGGCCCTGTCCGCCGCCACGGGTGCTGCGAATGGCTCGGTAAGGGAGTTGATGAGCATTCCCTGCCAGCAGCTTGCGCGCGTATACGATCGCTATGGCCTGTCGATACCGGTGGGATATGAAATTCGTGAAGTGCTGCCCGACGCCGAGAACTATGCGCCGGACCGGGCAGACTTTACCAAGCGCAGCGCCAAGGTTACAACGCCTGAGCGCATGACGCGGTTTCTCAAGCTGTGGGCACGCGAGGCCCTTCATTTCCCCATTGAATACATCGACGCATTTCTCTTGAATACCTGCGGCTTTTGGTATGTAAACGATTTTACTTTTGCCACCACCTATGACGAGGTGGAAGGTTCATATGTTGGATGCATGGTGCTGGGACACAATGCATCCACGGGAATCGACGCGCCCTCGCTTCTTCCGGGGCTGCGCGCGCTGTTTGGCGAACTGTTCTCACACAATGGCTATCAGCGCTTTCCCGTGCTGTGGCTGCTGCTGCACCCGGCCCTTTACACCTGGCTGCTGGGCTTCGTGCTGGCATGGGCCTGGTACTGCCGCAACCGCAGTGCTCTGTTCGCCGGGTGCATGCTGCTGAGTTATCTGTTTACACTGTTGATGGGACCCTGCGCCATCATCCGGTATCAGTATTATCTGATGCTTGCCGCCCCTGTGCTGCTGGGGCTTCTTTGCGCGCAGGCGCGCCATACCCCCGTCGGCAAAGCATAGCGGCACAGGAAAGGCGGGCCGCCGCGCTTCCCCAAACTGCTTGAAAGCAGGAATTTACACCAGAGCTGCCTCCTGTTGCCTCAATTGCCTTGCCCCCTCCCGCCTATCCATGCTATAATATAGGATGAGTTATGATGCGCTTGACGCATCATCGCCATAAGTAAGGAGACTTACCGCCTTGGGAATGATGGAAGTATTCAAGAAGCTGCTTGGCCAGAGCAATGAAGCCGAGGTCAGGCGCCTGCAAAAGATTGCCGACCAGGTGCTGGCCAGGGAGGCCGAATATCGCGCGCTGACCGACGAGCAGCTCCAGGCCAAGACGCCGGAGTTCAAGCAGCGCCTCAAAGCCGGCGAAACGCTGGACGATATTCTGCCCGACGCCTTTGCCGCCTGCCGCGAAGCCGCGGATCGCACCGTGGGCATGCGTCCCTATCCGGTGCAGGTGATTGGCGGCGTATGTCTGCATCAGGGCCGCATCGCGGAGATGAAGACCGGCGAGGGCAAAACCCTGGTGGCCACCCTGCCCGCCTACTTAAACGCCCTGACCGGCGAGGGCGTCCACATCGTCACCGTCAACGACTACCTGGCCCGCCGCGACAGCGAGTGGATGGGCAAGATCTACAAGTTCATGGGCCTCACCGTGGGCCTGATCGTGCACGACCTGGACAATGCCCAGCGCCGCGCCGCCTATGCCTGCGACATCACCTACGGCACCAACAACGAGATGGGCTTTGACTACCTGCGCGACAAC
>UQEF01000041.1 GCA_900540045.1 uncultured Eubacteriales bacterium
CTTTTCGTGGAATTTGTTCAGCATGCCGCTCTCTCCTGACTCTTTCTTTTGTGTTGCCTGCTCTTTTCTGTTTCTCTTCTATACACCTATATTATAGATTCGACATGCTTATCCGCTTTTCCTTATGAAAAAAAGACCGTTGACTTGGTTTTATCAACGGTCTGAGCCTTGTGTAGCAAGGTTTCCTAACGTCATTCACCGCTTGATGTAGCCGCAGGTGGGGTAGGCAGATGAAGTAAATCTATCGGAAAAGCCTGACACAGTCGGCTTTTCCGACAATGTGGGAGAATTTTTATATCCTCCTGCTTTTCATTTGTATGATGTTTCAATTGGGAAGCATAATGTATTTCGTTTTCGACGTAGCGCCTGCTTCATCATTTGTTATAGCCATTGACAGCACCATGAATAATGTTCCTTCTGATGTTTCTTTCAGGCGCATTGAAGTAATTGGTTCATTTGTTTCAAAGATAAAGGATTCCACAATGTCTCCTTCACCATTCAGCTCCAAAGCGACAGCTCCTTTTTCTGATTTTCCAACGGCAATAATTTTGTAATTTTGTATCCAGAGCGAGTATAGCTTTTCAATCCCATCAACGCTGTATTGCTTTTCCCAACATATTGCTCCATCTGGATCAAGTTTTACAATGACAGGGACCGGCGCAACTGAATCATCGATCATTTGCCTCCCTGCGCAAAAAACATCGTCCGTATCGGTTGCCATGAAATCCTCAATATCCAATGAAGGCGGCCCTTTAAAATACCAAAGAAGTTCCCCGGAATGACTGACCTTCATGATGGCTGATTCCCATCTGTCAGCATGATACTCCGTACCAAAGTAAAGTGCGGTAGGCGATTCTCTTACTTTATCAAAAAGGCTGCCGACTAATCTTGGGTCTTCCAATGTCCATTGCGGCTGGAAATGGTCATTCACACAGGTAATAGCCATACCCTCGCTCATAGGTGCAATAAAATCATCTCCCAAATCAAATCCACCAATCACATAACCAAAAGAAGTTTTATGACAAACATCATATTGTTGTACCTGCTCAGGCACAAGATCGGTCAATTCTATATCCTGGTATAGAATTACCTCATGGCCTGTAAAGATAACGGCCAGTGCCGTAACTGCAGCTATGAGCAGTATAACAAGCAGTACAATAGCGGCAGATACTTTCCTTCTTGCCCCTATATGCCCCTTCATATGCGCCACCATCACTTGCTGCGCAAGCCATGGGTCGCCCTGCAATCCAGACAAACGGGTCTCCGCCGCATGATGAAGCTGTTCTCTGAACTCTTGTTCATTCATGACAGGGCCTCCTTTCCAGCGTGATACGCAGCTTCCTTTTGGCGCGATTGAGGCGTGCGGAAACGGCGGACGGCGACACGCCCAGCGCCTGCGCAATCTCCTTCACGCTCATATCCTGATAGAAATATAAGAGTACGCTTTCCCTCAATTTGACGGGCAGCGCCATCACGGCCATCAGCACTTCTTCATCCTTTTCTTCAAAGGCGACAAACGCCGATGGCATCATATCCGGCGTTATCCTGCGGTCCATATGGCGGAACCATGCCGAACGCCGCAGATCGCGACAGGTGTTCATTGCGATTTTCATCAACCATGTTTTTTCTCCGCATTCTCCACGAAAGCTGTCCAGCGCCCGATAAGCTTTCAAGTAGGTTTCCTGCACCGCGTCCCTGGCCAGCTCGGCGTCATGGAGGTACAGATAGCACATGCGTAGCAAGTCCGTTTGATATTGTTCCACCAAACGGTTCAGTGTTTGTGTATGGACGAAGTCCGGGCCCGTGACTACCTCCATTATCCGTTCACCCCCTTCAAACAATTAGACGAGACAGTTTTCTTAAAATCAACTTTTTTAGAAATTTCTCACTCTTTTTTCGCTGCTCTCTCATGGGGTATTTTCACTATTTCGTTCCAACACGGACTTACACTTATTTTGCGCCGTTTTGTCCATACGGTCAAGGGTGCCATGAACATGTTGGTTTTTTCCTGGATTCTTCATGAGGTCTTCAATGTTCAAAAGCCACGATATGGTATACACTGAAACCGAGACAGGGAGGACGCACAGAGTGTATCTCTCCTTTTTCCCCCGCAAAAATCTTGAAATGCGCCGTGGCATGCTGTATAATGAACGGTGCATAATGAAATTTCACATTGGAGGGATATCCGTCATGAAGCATATCAAGCCCATCTCCCAGCCCAGCCTGCGTCAGTCCCTGGCCCACGGCGGCTGCGGCGAGTGCCAGAGTTCCTGCCAGAGCGCCTGCAAGACCAGCTGCACCGTCGCCAACCAGAGCTGCGCCAACAAGGACAGCCAGATTCTGGCCGGCCGCGATGGCAAGGTGAACCATTCCTTCGGCAAGTAAGCCGCATGGCATCCCGTCGCCGCATTGCTCCGGTGCGATGCGGCGTTTTTTTGATGTGATTCCCATCCGTCAGGAGGATTTCTATGATTCATCTTTTTGAGGCCCTGGGCCGCAAGATGGCGTTGGACGTGGGAAGCGGCGCGGTGATGTCGCTGGACGACATCGCCTACGACGCCCTTTCCCTGCTTTTGGAGGACCGAAATGCGGATATCGCCGCGCGGCTTGCGGAAAAATACCCGCGCGAGGAAGCGGAGGAAACCGTCTCCGAGCTCCGCCAGCTCATCGCCGAGGGATATCTCGACACCCCCGATGACTACTCCGACGTCAAACCCGCCGACAGCGGCGTGGTCAAGGCCATGTGCCTGCACGCCGCGCACGACTGCAACCTGCGCTGCAAGTACTGCTTTGCGGACACGGGCGAGTACCACATGCACAGCCGCTGCCTGCTCAGCGCCGAGACGGGCAAAAAGGCGCTGGACTGGCTGGTGGCGCACAGCGGCAAGCGCAAAAATCTGGAGGTGGACTTCTTCGGCGGCGAGCCGCTGATGAACTTTCCTGTCATCAAGGAGGTCGTGGCCTACGGCCGCGAGCTTGAGAAGCGCTACGGCAAGGTGTTCAAGTTCACCACCACCACCAACGCCGTGCTTATGAACGACGAGATCATGGACTTCCTCAACCGCGAGATGGACAACGTCGTCATCTCCATCGACGGACGGCCGGAGGTGCACGACCGCATGCGCCCCACCCCCAACGGCAAGGGCAGCTATGACCTCATTATCGAGAAGGCGAAGGAGTTCGCCCGGCGGCGCGGCCAGCAGCGCTATTACCTGCGCGGCACCTTCACCCGCTACAACCTGGACTTTGCAAACGACGTGCTGCACCTGGCGGACCAGGGCTTTGAGCAGCTCTCCATCGAGCCGGTCGTCACCGACGAGAGCCACGACTACGCCATCCGCGAAAGTGACCTGCCCCGCGTGTTCGAGGAATACGAGCGTCTGGGTCGCGAGTACGTGATCCGCCGCCGCAATCCGGACACGTGGTTTAGTTTCTTCCATTTCATGGTGGATCTGACCGGCGGCCCCTGCCTGCGCAAGCGTCTCACCGGCTGCGGCGCGGGCAACGAGTACGTGGCCGTAACTGCGGACGGCGACATCTACCCCTGCCACCAGTTCGTGGGCCGCGAGGGGATGCGCATGGGCTCGGTGCTGGACGGCACCTTTGATACCGCCATGCAGGCGCGCTTCCAGCAAAATACTGTGCTCACCAAGGAAAAATGCTCCCAGTGCTGGGCGCGCTTCTATTGCAGCGGCGGCTGTCAGGCCAACGCCCATGCCTTCAACGGCGACATCTCCAAGCCCTACGAAATGGAATGCAAGCTGGAGCAAAAGCGTCTGGAGTGCGCCATGGCCATTCAGGCCATCGAGCGCGAAAACGCCTGATTGCTTCCCCTTTTCCTCTCCCTCCCCGCCAAATATGAACACGCACGCCATGCGGCTTTCCAAATTTACAAAAGTATTTTCATGGCTCGTTCACGATAAGGTCAAAAATGGCGGCTATAATAATCGCGTAGTAAGGAGGGACACTACATGAAGAGTAACAACAATCATTCCGGAAAGAATTTCTACGCATTTACTTCGGCGGCGCTGGCGCTTGTGCTGATGGTCGTCGCCTCGGTCGCCCTGATTCAGCATGACAGCACCGCGGGGGCGGAATCCGTCACGCTTACCGAAAACGCCACCGTCGTCACCAGCCCCTTCACGGAGGCTGTTGAAAAGGTACGCGGCAGCGTCGTAGGCGTCAACAACTACACCACCTACCGCAACAGCTATTATGGCTTCGGATTTGGCTATGGCTACGGCGGAGGCTATGACGACGACGACACCAGCCGTCAGGTACTGCAGGGCAGCGGCAGCGGCGTGGTGGTGGCCGACGGCTACGTGCTGACCAACTACCATGTGGTTGAGGATGCCACCATGCTGGAGGTCACCAGCGGCGACAAGGTCTATCCCGCCGAGCTCAAGGGTACCGACGAGGCCAAGGACATCGCCGTGCTGTATGTTGAGGACCTGGACATTGAGCCCGTTGTGCTGGGTGACAGCGATCAGCTGTCCGTGGGCGACTGGGCTATCTGCATCGGCAACCCGCTCAGCTTTACCGGCACCACGACCGTGGGCGTGATCTCTGCGCTCAACCGTGAAGTTACCAGCAGCGCCACCGACGCCTATGGCAAGCGCGCCGTCAATACCATGATCCAGACCGATGCGGCCATTAACGCCGGCAACAGCGGCGGCGGCATGTTCAACGTCGCGGGCGAGCTCATCGGCATCCCCAGCATGAAGTATACCGGCTCCATGTTTACCGGCAGCACCGTTGAAGGTATCGGCATGGCCATCCCGATCAATGAGGCCAAGGACCTGATCAATGACGTGCTCTCTGGCAACGGCAATGTGGAAGGTTCCACTTCCAATTCCACGCAGGGCAACGCCAGCATCTCCACCGGTGACAAGCCCCGTATCGGCGTTACCGTCAGCAACCTCAACCCCAACAGCTACGCTGTAGCCAACAACCTGATCCCCACCGGCGCTTATGTGCAGGATGTGGAAAGCGGCTCTCCGGCTGAAAAGGCGGGCGTGCAGGTGGCCGATATCGTGGTCGAGGTAGACGGCACCCGCGTCTCCAGCATGGAGGAGATGACCTCCATCCTGCAGAGCAAGCAGGCGGGCGACACGGCGACCCTGAAGGTCTACCGCGTGGAAGGCGGCCTGGACAGCTATGAGGACCAGACCTCCATTCCCGATGGCGAGTACATCGACCTGACTGTGGAGCTGGCCATGCTCGACGCGGCAGCGCAGTAATTCAGAACCATACCCTTTGGGCCGGAGAAATCCGGCCTTCCTTTTTTACTGAAAAAGGCAAGGACGCATGCTGCATTCGGCATGCGTCCCTTATTTTCATTTTTACCGGAAGTACGCCACGCCGCCCTCGAAGATGGGCTGGAAGCGGTCGCCCTCCACGTTCTTGTACAGGTCGTGGCCCGCGCGCTCGGTGTGGCCCATCTTGCCCAGCACCCGCCCGTCGGGGCTGGTGATGCCCTCGATGGCCAGGGCGCTGCCATTGGGGTTGAAGCGCAGGTCCATGGTGGGATCGCCGTCCAGATCAACGTACTGGGTGGCGATCTGCCCCTTGAGCTTGAGCCGCTCCAGCACCCCGTTCACCGCCACAAAGCGCCCCTCGCCGTGGGAGATCGCCACGGTGTGGATATCGCCCGGGCGGGTCTTTTGGAGCCAGGGGCTCATATTGCTGGCCACACGGGTGCGCACCAGCATGCTCTGGTGGCGGCCGATGGTGTTGAAGGTCAGCGTGGGGCAGGCCTCGTTGATGTTGACGATCTCGCCGTAGGGCACCAGTCCCAGCTTGATGAGCGCCTGGAACCCGTTGCAGATGCCCAGCATCAGGCCGTCGCGGGTTTTGAGCAGCTCATGGACCGCGTCCTTCATGTGGGGATTGCGGAAGAAGGCGTTGATGAACTTGGCGCTGCCGTCGGGCTCATCGCCGCCGGAGAAACCGCCGGGCAGTACGATCATCTGGCTTTCGCCGATCATGCGCGCCGCCGCCTCGATGCTCTCGGTGATGGCCGCGGGGGTCAGGTTGTTGATGACCAGCACGCGCGGCTCCGCCCCGGCGCGAATGAGGGCGCGGGCGGTGTCCACCTCGCAGTTGGTGCCGGGGAAGGTGGGGATGAAGGCCACGGGCCGCTGGTTGAGGACGTTGGGCATGGGCCAGCGCTTGGCCGCGAAGGTGACGGCAGGCAGCTTTTCGCCCTCGCCCCGCCAGGGGAACACCTTGTCCATCTTTCCTTCGTAGATCTCCTGCACGGGCAGAAGGTCCACGCGCTCGCCCGCGTATTCCAGCACGTAATCCGTAAGCGTCTCGCCCACGGCTTCGCCCAGCGTCTCGCCGGGGGCCATCTCCAGAAGCACCGCGCCGAAGTCCTGCGCAAAGGGCTCTTCGACGTTTTCGATGCGCGCGCCGATGCGGTTGCCCAGCGCCATCTTGAGCGCCGCCTCCGCCACGCCGCCAAGGCCCAGCGCCCATGCCGAGAGCACCTTGCCCGCACGGATGGCCTCGTACAGCGCGTCCAGATTGCGCCTCACGCCCGCGGCGTCAAAGGCACCGGCGCGCAGCAGGCACAGCGTGTGCCCGGCGGCCTTGAACTCCGGCGAGATGACCTCACCGCTCACGCCCGGCGCGATGGCAAAGCTCACCAGCGTGGGCGGCACGTCGAGGTTTTCAAAGGTGCCGCTCATGGAGTCCTTGCCGCCGATGGCCGCCACGCCGAAGTCCATCTGCGCGTCCAGCGCACCCAGCAGGGCCGCCAGCGGCTTGCCCCAGCGCTCCGGCGCGCCGGTCATGCGCTCGAAATACTCCTGAAAGGTCAGATACGCCCTGCGCGTGTCAAAGCCCGCCGCGCCCAGTTTCATCAGGCTCTCCACCACGCTCAGGTACGCGCCCTCGTAGGGGCTCTGCGCCATCACCTGCGGATGGAAACCGTAGCTCATGCCGCTGACGGTGGTGGTTTCACCCTCGGTTACGGGGAGCTTGGCCACCATGGTCTGGATGGGGGTCATCTGGTAGCGGCCGCCGAAGGGCATGAGCACCGTGCCCGCGCCGATGGTGGAGTCGAAGCGCTCGCTCAAGCCCTTCTTGCAGCAGATGTTCAGATCCCCGGCCATGCTCCGGAGCTTTTCGGGGAAAGTTTCGCCCGCGAACGTCACCGGGGCCACCTTCGCGTCCGTGACCAGCGCGCGGGCATGCTTCTCCGCGCCGTTGGAGTTCAGGAATTCGCGGCTGATGTCCACGATGGTATGGCCCTTCCACGTCATCCTCAGGCGCGGCTCCTCCGTGACCTCGGCCACCACGGTGGCTTCGAGGTTTTCCGCGTTGGCATAGCCGATGAAGGCGTCGGCGTCCTCCGCCGCGACCACCACCGCCATGCGCTCCTGGCTCTCGGAAATAGCCAGCTCCGTGCCGTCCAGCCCCTCATACTTGCGGGGCACGCGGTCCAGTTCAATGTTCAGCCCGTCGGCCAGCTCGCCGATGGCCACGCTCACGCCGCCCGCGCCAAAGTCGTTGCAGCGCTTGATCAGCCGCGTCACCTTCCGCTGGCGGAAGAGGCGCTGGAGCTTGCGTTCCACGACGGGGTTGCCCTTTTGCACCTCGGCGCCGCAGGTTTCCAGACTCTCCACCTTGTGCACCTTGGAGCTGCCCGTCGCGCCGCCGCATCCGTCGCGGCCGGTGCGCCCGCCCAAGAGGATGATTACGTCGCCGGGCGCGGGCTGCTCGCGGCGCACATTGCGCTCCGGGGCCGCGCCCACCACCGCGCCGATCTCCAGCCGTTTGGCCGCGTAGCCGGGGTGGTACATCTCGTCCACCAGCCCGGTCGCCAGACCGATCTGGTTGCCGTAGGCGCTGTAGCCCTGCGCGGCGGTGGTCACGAGCTTTCGCTGGGGGAGCTTGCCCGGCATGGTGTCGGCCACGGGCACCAGCGGGTCCGCCGCGCCGGTCACGCGCATGGCCTGATAGACGTAGGTGCGGCCCGACAACGGGTCGCGGATGGCGCCGCCGATGCAGGTGGCCGCGCCGCCGAAGGGCTCAATCTCGGTGGGGTGGTTGTGCGTCTCATTTTTGAACATGAGCAGCCACGGCTCTTTGCGCCCGGCCATGTCCACGTCGATCTTGATGGAGCAGGCGTTGATCTCCTCACTCTCGTCAAGGTTGGAAAGCTTCCCCTGCGCCTTGAGCGCCTTGGCGCCGATGGTGGCCACGTCCATGAGGTTCATGGGCTTGGGCCCGCCCTCGCGGCCCGCGTACACGGTCTGCCGCAGCGCCAGATAGCGCTTGAAGGCGGCCTCCACCGCGGGCTTTTCGATCTTCACGTCGTCCAGTGTGGTCAGAAAGGTCGTATGGCGGCAATGGTCGCTCCAGTAGGTGTCGATCATGCGGATCTCAGTGATGGTTGGGTCACGCTGCTCGCTGCGGAAATATGCTTGACAGAAGGCCAGGTCGTCGCGGTCCATGGCAAGGCCATACTTTTGTACAAAGGCGGCAATTTCCTCGCCGTCCAGCGCATTGAAGCCCTCCAGCGTTTCGACGGTTTCGGGCGTATCGTACTGCTGGCGCAGCGTCTCCTTTTCGGCCAGGTCGGCCTCGCGGCTCTCCACGGGGTTGATGAGATGGCGGCGGATGCGGTCAAGCTCCTCGGGCGTGGGCGTGCCGGTGAAAAGATACACGCGCGCCGTGCGCACGGTGGGCCGCTCGCCCTGACTGACCAGCTGGATGCACTCCTCGCAGCTCGCCGCACGCGCGTCGAACTGCCCCGGCAGGTATTCGACGGCGATCACCGCGTCCGCGCCCTCGGGCAGGCGGTCGTAGGTCACGTCCACGGGCGGCTCGGAAAAGACCACCGGCATGCAGCGATCAAACAGCGCCTGCTCGATGCCCTCCACGTCGTAGCGGTTGAGCACGCGCACGCCCGTCACGCTCTTGATGAGCAGAATGTGCCGGATCTCCTTCAAAAGGCCCTGCGCCTCCACGGCGTATTCGGGCGATTTTTCCACATATACGCGGTAAACTGCCATGTTCATTCTCCTTTGTGTGTCATCCGAGCGCCTTGAGGGCGCGCGCGCCGATGTCCTCGCGGCGGTGCAGGCCGTCAAAGCGGATGTGGTCCGCGGCCTCGTAGGCGAGCCGGATGGCCTTTGGCAGGTCGTCCGCCACGGCGGTCACGCCCAGCACGCGCCCGCCGGAGGTGACCAGCGTGCCATCTTCCAGCATCTTGGTCCCCGCGTGATAGACATAGGCGCTCTTCTCCGCCTCCGGAATGCCGCTGATGGGCTTGCCGGTTTCATACTTCTCAGGATAGCCGCCGCTGGCGAGCACCACGCAGCAGCTCGCGCCGTCGCGGAAACACACGTCCGCCTGCGCAAGCGTACCCTCCGTGGTCGCCCGCATGATGGCAAACAGGTCGCTCTCCAACAGCGGCAGCACCGCCTGCGTCTCGGGGTCCCCGAAGCGGCAGTTGTATTCGATCACCTTCGGGCCGTCTTTGGTGATCATCAGCCCGAAGTACAAACACCCGCGGAAGGGGCAACCCTCCTCGCGCATGGCGGCCAGCGTGGGCAGGAAGATCTCCTCCATGCAGCGCGCGGCCACCTC
Organism: uncultured Eubacteriales bacterium; assembly: GCA_900540045.1. Classification (GTDB taxonomy): domain Bacteria; phylum Bacillota; class Clostridia; order Christensenellales; family Aristaeellaceae; genus Limiplasma; species Limiplasma merdipullorum. Next base: position 9,601 of record UQEF01000041.1, read on the forward strand.
GGGGGTGTAATAGGGGTTGGGCGCGATCACGCCCATGCCGCCGGTGTTGAGGCCCCTGTCGCCGTCCAGCGCGCGTTTGTGATCCATGCTGGAGGCCATGGGGCGGATGGCCGTGCCGTCGGTGAAGCACAGAACGCTCACCTCCGGCCCCTCCAGAAACTCCTCCACCACCACGCGGCTGCCAGAGGCACCAAACTTGCCGTTTTTCATCATTTCGATCACGGCCGCCTCGGCCTGCGCATTCGTCTCGCAGATGAGTACGCCCTTGCCCAGCGCCAGCCCGTCGGCCTTGACCACGACGGGGCACGGAGCCGTGCGCACGTAGGAAAGCGCCGCCTCCACGTCGTCAAAGGTCTCATAGCGCGCGGTGGGGATGCCGTAGCGGCGCATCAGGTCCTTGGCAAAGACCTTGCTGCCCTCGATGCGGGCCGCGGCCCGGTCCGGCCCGAAGGCGGGAATGCCGCGCGCCGCCAGCAGGTCCACCAGCCCCAGGCACAGCGGATCGTCCGGGGTGACAACCACGTAATCCATCTTTTCCGCGGCAGCCCAGTCCGCGATGGCCTCCACGTCCGTGGCCTTGATGGGCACGCAGACGGCGTCCCGCGCGATACCGCCGTTACCCGGCGCGCAGTAGAGCGCGGTGATCTTCCTGCTCTCCCTCAGCTTCTGAACGATGGCGTGCTCGCGCCCGCCGCCGCCCACAACCAGCACCTTCATGTCAAAGCCCTCCGAATCAATGATGGAACAGGCGAAGCCCCGTAAACGCCATGGCGATGCCGTAGCGGTTGCAGGCCTCGATCACCAGATCGTCGCGGATGGAGCCGCCCGGCTCGGCGATGTAGCGCACGCCGCTGCGGGCCGCGCGGTCGATGTTGTCGGGGAAGGGGAAGAAAGCGTCGCTGCCCAGCGAAACGTCGGTGAGCTTCGAAAGCCACGCGCGCTTTTCCTCGGAGGTCAGCACCTCGGGCTTTTCGGTAAAGAGCGTCTGCCAGATGCCGTCGGCCAGCACATCGTCCCACTCGTCGCTGATGTAGCGGTCGATGGCATTGTCGCGGTCGGGGTTTTTGAGCGTGGGGATGAAAGGCAGGGAGAGCGTCTTTTCATGCTGCCTGAGCCACCAGTTGTTGGCCTTGTCGCCCGCCAGACGCGTGCAGTGGATGCGGCTCTGCTGGCCCGCGCCGATGCCGATGCACTGACCGTCCTTGACATAGCACACGGAGTTGGACTGCGTGTACTTGAGGGCGATCATGGCAATCGCCAGGTCGCGCTTGGCAAAGCCGGGCAGATCCTTATTTTCGGTGACGACATTGCTGAAAAAATCGTCTCCGATGACCAGTTCGTTGCGCTCCTGCTCGAAGGTGATGCCGAATACATCCTTGCGCTCCAGCTTTTCAGGCTCGTAGGCGGGGTCGATCTCGACGATGTTGTAGTTGCCCTTGCGTTTGGATTTGAGAATTTCGAGGGCTTCCGGCTCATAGCCGGGGGCGATCACGCCGTCGGACACCTCGGGCTTGATGAGCTTTGCGGTAGAGACGTCGCACACATCGGACAGGGAGATCCAGTCGCCGAAGCTGGACATGCGGTCTGCGCCACGGGCGCGCGCGTAGGCACAGGCCAGAGGCGAGAGCTCCGCGTCGGGGGCGATGAAATAGATGCGCCGGAGCACGTCCGAAAGCGGCAGGCCCACGGCCGCGCCGGCGGGGCTGACGTGCTTGAAGCTGGCGGCGGCGGGCAGGCCCGTGGCGCGTTTCAGCTCACGCACCAGCTGCCAGCCGTTGAAGGCGTCCAGAAAGTTGATATAGCCCGGCCGGCCGCTGAGCACCCGGATGGGCAGCTCGCCGTCCTTCATGAAGATGCGCGCGGGCTTCTGGTTGGGGTTGCAGCCGTATTTGAGTTCCAGCTCGTTCATTTGGTTTCATCCTCCCCGCCGTGCTTGTTGATGATGACCTCGTTCCCGTCCACGCATACGTAGAGCGACACGCGGTTGTCCGCATCCAGCGCGTCCCACAGCGCCTGCGCCAGCGCAGGGGCGTCCAGGTCCGGCACCTGCGCCGTGACCGGTTCCCCGTAGTAGCTGGGCAGCGGGGAGCCGAAGCCCTCATAGGTGCTGATGAAATGGCCCACGCCGGGCGTGGCCGCGTCATAGGTGTAGAAGAAGCGCTCGCAGCAGTCCGGGTTTCCGCCCTGCGCCCTCAGGATGGAGAGCAGATGGCTCCCGCAGGGCTGCATCAGGCCGGACACGCGCGGCGTCCAGTTGGGCTCGTCCGGCTCGAAGGTGCGCGAGCACAGCGCCTCCAGCCAGCCCTTGCCCTGCGCAAGGAAATCGCGCACGGTGTCGGTCTGGTCGCCGTTGGTCACGATCAGCGTCCCGTCGGGCATGCGCCTGACGGGATGGTAGATGATCAGGCTCGGGTCGGTCATCTTGCTTTCGTCCCACGCGCGGGTACGGATGCCGTCGTCGGTCTTTTCAAAGACGCGGTTGCGGCTGTTTTCGCTCCGACCCATGATAAAATAGGCGCATACAGCCTTTCCGACGGGCGTCGCGCCAAGCAGAATGCCGCGCCCCGGATAGGGGCGTTCTTTCAGATAAGCAAACAAATCGGTCATGCCTTTTCGCTCCCTTCCAGGCGTCTTGCCAGCTTTTCGGTCTCCTGGGGCAGGAGCAGCCATTCGGCCTGCTCCATCACGCGGCGCTGCAGCGTTTCGGGCGTGTCGCCGGGGAGCACCTCCACGGCCTTCTGCGCCAGAATCGGCCCGCCGTCGGGAATTTCGTTGACGATATGCACGGTCGCGCCCGTCACCTTCACCCCGCGAGAGAGCGCCGCGCGGTGCACGCGTAGCCCGTAGTACCCCTCGCCGCAGAAGGCGGGGATGAGGCTGGGGTGCACGTTCAATATGCGGCCCTCGTAGGCGCGGATCACGTACGCGTCCAGAATGAGCATAAAGCCCGCCAGCACCACCATGCCGACGTCATGGGCGCGCAGGAGCGCGACCAGCCGCTCGCCGTAGGCGGCGGGCGTCTCGCCGCCTTCGCGCGCGAGCACCGCGGTTTCCACGCCCGCGTTCTGCGCGCGGGTCAGGGCGTAGGCGCCCTCCTTGCTGCTCACCACCAGCGTGATGCGGCCACTCCTCAGCGTTCCCGCCGCCTGCGCGTCCAGAAGCGCCTGCAAATTGGTCCCGCCGCCGCTCACCAGCACCGCGATGTTCAGCATAGCTCGATCCCGCCTTCTCCGCGCACGATCTCGCCCAGCGCATATGCGCCGTTCTCCCCCGCGTCCGCCAGGCTGTCCAGCGCCAGATCGACGTCCTCCGCCGCTACCGTCAGACACATGCCCACGCCCATGTTGAAGGTGTTGAACATGTCGCGTTCGGGGATGCCGCCCTCGCGGGCGATGATGTCAAAGATGGGCAGCACCCTGACGGCGCTGCGCTCGATGCGGGCCGTCATGCCCTCGGCCAGCGAGCGCGGGATGTTCTCATAGAAGCCGCCGCCAGTGATGTGGCTGATGGAGCGAATGCGCACCCCGGCCTTCAGCAGGGCCAGCACGGGCTTCACATAAATGCGGGTGGGGGTGAGCAGCGTTTCGCCCAAAGTCTGACCCAGGTCTGCATAGCGGCGGTCCAGCCCGCCCTTTTCCACCTGAAAGACCTTGCGCACCAGCGAAAAGCCGTTGGAATGCACGCCGCTGGAGGGCAGGGCGATGAGTACGTCCCCCTCCTGCATGGTTTCCTTATCCAGAATTTTGCTCTTGTCCACCACGCCTACGCTGAAACCGGCCAGGTCGTATTCGTCCTCAGGGTAGAAGCCGGGCATCTCGGCGGTCTCGCCGCCCACCAGCGCGCAGCCCGCCTGCACGCAGCCCTCGGCCACGCCGCCCACGATCTGCGCCACGCGCTCGGGCACGTTCTTGCCCACGGCCACGTAGTCCAGAAAGAATTGGGGCTTTGCGCCGCAGCAGATGATGTCGTTGACGCACATGGCCACGCAGTCGATGCCCACGGTGTCATGCTTGTCCATCAGGAAGGCCAGCTTGAGCTTGGTGCCCACGCCGTCGGTGCCGCTGACCAGCACCGGGCGCTGGATGCCCTTCATGTCCAGCTCAAACAGGCCGCCGAAGCCGCCGATGCCCTCCAGCACGCCGGGAATCATGGTGCGGGCCACGTGCTTTTTCATCAGCTCCACGGCGCGGTAGCCGGCGGTGATGTCCACGCCGGCGGCCTTGTAGCTTGCGCTTTCACTCTTCATAGGCTTCCTTCCTCCGTCTGTTGGCGCTCGGTGAGGCTCCGCTCAAACTTGAGCTTGGCGGTGTCGCGGGGCGGGTCCACGGGATAGTTTCCGGTGAAGCAGCCGTTGCAGAAGCCGCAGGTGGAATGATCGGCCAGCTTGGGCAGGTGCTCGACATTCAAAAAGCCCAGGCTGTCCACGCCGATGATCCTGGCGATTTCCTCCACGCTGTGGTGCGCGGCGATGAGGTTGTCGGTGGAGTCGATGTCGGTGCCGAAGTAGCACGGGAAGCGGAAGGGCGGGGCGGTCAGGCGCATGTGCACCTCGGTGGCCCCGGCCTCGCGCAGGAGGCTGACGATATGGGCGGAAGTGGTGCCGCGCACGATGGAGTCGTCGATGAGCACCACGCGCTTGCCCTCCACGGTGGAGCGCACGGCGTTGAGCTTGATGCGCACGCTGTGCTGCCGCTGCTTCTGGCTGGGCTGGATAAAGGTGCGGCCGATATACTTGTTCTTGATAAAGCCGATGCCATAGGGAATGCCGCTCTGGCGGGCGTAGCCGATAGCGGCGTCGATGCCGCTGTCGGGCACGCCGATGACCACGTCGGCCTGCACGGGATGGTCCAGCGCCAGGAACGCGCCCGCGCGCAAGCGGGCCACGTGTACGCTGCTGCCGTCCACCACGCTGTCGGGGCGGGCGAAGTAGATGAACTCAAACACGCACAGGGAGCTGTCGCATTTGCGTCCGCACCTGAGGCTTTTGATGCCCTCGGCAGAGACCACCACGGTTTCGCCCGGCTCGATATCGCGCACGAAGGTGGCGCCGATGGCGTCCAGCGCGCAGCTTTCGCTGGCAAAGACCACGTCGCCGTCCAGATCGCCCATGCACAGGGGGCGGAAGCCGTGGGGATCGCGCGCGGCGATGAGCTTCTGCGGGCTCATGATCACCAGCGAATACGCGCCCTCAATGCGCTCCATGGCGCGCAGCACGGCCTGCTCGATGCTGTCGCACCTCAGCCGCTCCTGCGTGATGATATAGGCGATGACCTCGGTATCGCTGGTGGTGTGGAAGATCGCGCCGCCCAGCTCCAGCTCCTCGCGCAGCTCCCGGGCGTTGACGAGGTTGCCGTTATGGCACAGAGCCAGGGCGCCCTTAAGGTGATTGACCAGCATGGGCTGAGCGTTGCCGCGATTCTGAGTGCCGGTGGTGCCGTAGCGGCAGTGACCCACGGCCATGCTGCCCTCGTGCAGCTTTTCCAGCACGTCGCGGGTAAAGACCTCGTTGACCAGACCAACGTCCTTGTAGCAGTCAATCACGCCGTCGTTGTTGACGGCAATGCCGCAGCTCTCCTGCCCGCGATGCTGCAGGGCATAAAGCGCGTGATAGGCGGCGGGCACCACGCCGGTTTTTCCGTCCTTGAGGTAGATGCCGAATACGCCGCATTCCTCATGCAGCTTGTCAAACGCGTGCATGCTCATTCTCCCATCAAGCGCTTCATGATTTCGTGATACGCGTCCTCCACGCCGCCCAGATTGCGGCGGAAGCGGTCCTTATCCAGCTTCTCGTGGGTCACGCTGTCCCAGAAGCGACAGGTGTCGGGGCTGATTTCGTCAGCCAGGACGATGGTGCCGTCCGAGGTCTTGCCGAACTCCAGCTTGAAGTCAATCAGCTCGATGTTCAGGTCCTTGAGATAGGCAGTGAGCACGTCGTTGACCTTGAGGCTGTAGCGGCAGATGAGGTCCATTTCCTCCTCCGTGGCCCAGCCCATGGCGGCGATGTGATAGCGGTTGACCATGGGATCGCCCAGCTCGTCGTCCTTGTAGCAGAACTCCAGCACTGTCTTGCCCAGCTTCGTGCCCTCCGGCAGGCCCAGACGCTTGGACAGGCTTCCGGCGGCGATGTTGCGCACGATCACCTCAAGGGGCACGATGCTCACGCGCTTGACCAGCGTTTCACGGTCGGACAGCTCCTCCACAAAATGCGTGGGCACGCCTTCCTTTTCCAGAAGCTTCATCAGGTGGTTGGTCACGCGGTTGTTGATGGCGCCCTTGCCCTGAATGGTGCCCTTCTTCAGGCCGTTGAAGGCGGTGGCGTCATCCTTGTAGTCCACCAGCACGAGGCCCGGATCGTCGGTCGCAAATACTTTCTTGGCCTTGCCTTCGTACATCTGCTCCATCTTTTTCATGGGAATTGCCTCCTTAAAAATCAAGCATCGGATTCCGTCAAACGTTCAGGGCCGCGTCCTTGGCAAGGACCGCCGCCTCCATATCCCTGCGCATCGCTTCGAGGGTCCTGGCAAGGGACTCGTCTCCGGTGGCCAGAATCTGCGCGGCCAGCAGCGCCGCGTTTTCCGAGCCGTTGATGGCGACCGTCGCCACGGGAATACCGCCGGGCATCTGCACGGTGGAAAGCAAAGCGTCCAGTCCGTCCAGCGCGCTGGCCTTCACGGGAATGCCGATCACGGGCAGCACCGTGCGCGCCGCCAGCGCGCCCGCCAGGTGCGCCGCCTTGCCCGCCGCCGCAATGATCACGCCGAAGTCCTTTTTACGGGCCGAGGCGGCGAAGGCTCCTGCCGCGTCCGGGGTGCGGTGTGCGGAATACACATGCGCCTCATAGGGAATGTTCAGCTTCTTAAGGGTTTGAAAGCAGCCTTCCAAAACGGGAAGGTCGCTGTCCGATCCCATGACGACCGCCACTTTTTTCAAAAGAACCAGCCTCCCTTTTGACCAAATGCTCCATTCCCATGCAAGAAAGAAGCAGCCTCCCCACGCGGTGCGCGTGCGGGGCTGCATTCAGGGCATAAGGATGGCGTTTTTCCAGGGGGAACCGCAAAGCCGGCGACAGGCAGCGGTACAGCGCAGCGGACGCATGGCGGCAAGGGTCCCTCCTTTCCGAACGATGCGGCTATTTTATCTGAAATTGAGCGCATTGTCAACAGCATTTCCGAACATTTTCGTTTTTGTAATAAAAAACGTTAGTTTTTTGAATCTGCTTGCCCCATTGCCGGGCCTGTGGTATCATGTTCCCATTCGAAAGAAGGCCATACGCATGCGCGCCGTGCCTGAAGCAAGGAGGCCGTTCCATGTCCGCCGGGGAACGCCGGGGCCATCTGCTCGCCCTGTTTACCATCATGGTGTGGGGCACCACGTTTTTATCCACATCGGTGCTGCTGCGCGATTTTACGCCACTGGAAATCCTCATCATCCGCATGGCGCTGGGCATTGCGGCGCTGACTGTGGCGCGGCCCCGGCGTCTGCGCCTGAAAAGCCGCCGCCATGAATGGCTCTTTGCCGGCGCGGGGCTGACGGGCGTGTCGATGTACTTTCTTCTGGAAAACTACGCGCTGACCTTCACCTATTCGGCCAACTGCAGCGTGATCATCTCCACCGCGCCGTTTTTTGTGGCCATTGCGGTGCGGCTGTTTCTGGGCGGCGCGCCGATGGGCCGCAGCTTTTACGCGGGCTTTGCGGTGGCCATCGCGGGCATCGCGCTTTTGTCCTTCAGCGGGCAGGCACTCAACCTCAACCCCCTGGGTGACCTTCTGTGCCTGCTGGCCGCCATGTGCTGGGGCGCATACAGCGTGTTTCTCAAAAAGATCGAAACCTATGGCTACGACACGCTCCTGGTCACGCGCCGCATCTTCCTCTACGGCCTGTTGTTTCTGCTGCCTGCGCTGCCCTTTATGCCGGTCCGCTTTGACGTGGGAGCGCTGCTCAAGCCCGTCAACCTGCTAAACCTCCTCTACCTGGGCCTGTGCGCCAGCGCCCTGTGCTTTGTAACCTGGAACGTGGCGGTCAGCCGGCTGGGCGCGGTGCGCACCAGCGTCTACATTTATCTTTCCCCCGTGGTGACGATCGTGGCATCCTGGCTGCTGCTGGGCGATCCCGTGCTGCCCATGGCGCTGCTGGGCGCGGCGCTCACGCTGGTGGGACTGGTGCTGTCTCAGCGCCGGCAGACCTGAAGCTGTCCTCACCGCGCCACCTCAACGCCCTCCGCCGGGCCCAAAAACGCCGTTGCGCGCCTGACCTCCTCCTGGGTCGGGCGCGTTCCCTTTGGCGCGACCACCCACATTTCGCCCCCGGCCAGCATGACCCGAGCCGCCACCTCGCCCTCGAACCACTCCGGCGAGCCGCTCACCCCCAGCAGGCAGGCGTCCTGCCAGCGGTTTTCCCCTTCGAGGCACTCGGACACATAGCCGCAGGGCAACTCGTACACGCGGCCCTGCGCGTCGCGCGTGCCGCGCCGGTGCTCCACCGTCACGTGCACGGAGCGCCCCAGCGGCGATGGCACGCCGCAGGGCTGCACGCTCCTCTGCGGCGTTTCTTCCCAGAAATCGAAACCCAGGCATTCGCACAGGTCTGTGGCCAGCATGCCCCGCTCGCCGCAGCGCCGCGCGGCCCGCTCGCCCGCCAGCCCGTGCAGGGCGCACGCCGCCTGCATCAGAAACAGATCGTCCATCGCGTATGCGCCCGCTGCGCGCCCGGCCAGAAGCGCCGCCATCACGCCGGTGAGCGCGTCACCGCTGCCGCCCTTGGCCATGGCGGGCGTGCCGAAGGAATTGAGGGCCATGCCCTCCTCTGCGCACAGCACGCTGCGCGCGCCCTTGAGCACCACCGCCGCGCCGTACCGCCGCCGGATGCGCGCCGCCGCGCCGGGCACGTCCGCCAGAATCTCCGCCGTGGATACGCCCAACAGCCGCGCGGCCTCTCCCGGATGGGGGGTCAACACATGCGTAGCACCATCGGCCAGCCAGGCGGGACGCCTGGCCAGCAGGTTGAGCGCGTCCGCGTCCAGCACGCAGGGCAGCGCACGCCCGTGCAGAAATCGAAGCAGCTGCTCCATCAGCGCGGCGGCCATCGGCCCCTGCCCCAGTCCGCAGCCCGCGCCCAGCGCGTCCGCACGCTCCAGCGCCGACGAAAGGGCTTCCCAGGCGGCGTCCTCATCCTGTGTGGGCAGCGGGGCACAGGTGGCGCAGGGGCAGAGCGTCTGCACCACGTCCACCACGTCATCGGGACAGGCCACCGTCACCAGCCCCGCGCCCGCGCGCAGGGCCGCCGTCGCGGCGATGGCCGCGGCCCCTGCCATACCCCGGCTTCCGGCCCAGAGCACTACGCGGCCAAAGCTGCCCTTGTGCGCGGTGCGCGCACGCGGAGGCAGCAGGCGATCGCATCTTTCCAGTATGCGCATGCCGTCCGCGTCGTCCAGCGCCGCGGCCTCCGGCGCGCCGAGGCCGATGTCCGCCACGGTGATCTCCCCGGCGCAGTCCGGCCCCTGTCCCAGATACAGACCCGGCTTGGGCCGGTGGAAGGTGACCGTCTCGCACGCGCGGACCGCCGCGCCCATGACCTGCCCCGTCTCGCCGTTCAGCCCCGACGGAATGTCCACCGCCACCACGGGCACGCCCGCCTCCGCCAGCGCTTGGAGCGCCTCGCAGGCCGTGCGCGCCGCGCCCTCCAGCGGGCGCGACAGCCCCGTGCCAAACAGCGCGTCGATTGCGCAGGCGACCTTTTCCGGAATGGGAAAAATTCCTTCTATGCGGTGCACGGCAACGCGCGGCGGGCTTCCCGCCGCCTCCGTCAGGCGGTCCAGCTCGCGCTGTGCGTCCGCGCTCAGGCGGCCGGGCAACAGCCAGCATTCGCCCCGAAAGGCCGGGTTCTCCTCCATCAGGATACGCATGGCCGCCAGACCGTCGCCCCCGTTGTTGCCTGTGCCACAGAGGCAGACCACCAGCCCCGCGCGCCCGGCCATCCGGCGGCGCACCGCCCGCGCCACGTGCGCCGCGGCGTTTTGCATAAGCGCTTCGCCTGTAATGGATGTTTCCCGCATCACGCGGGTTTCCACCCGCTTCATCTCCGACGGTGTGATGGTGCGCAGCATGCGCCTTCCCCCTTTTGCTATTCGATCACGCATACGGCGGCGGCCATGCCCGCCTCATGCGTCAGGCTCAAAAACGCGCGCTCCGCGCCCAGCTCTCCCAGCCGCGCCTGCGCCGCTCCGGTCAGGCGGTAGACGGGCGCGCCGCCCGGCAGGTGCTCCACGGCGATTTCGCAAAGCGCGATGCCCCCGCCAATGCCCGCGCCCACAGCCTTGAGAAACGCCTCCTTGGCCGCGAACATGGCCGCCGCGCTCTGCGCGCCCATCTGCCCGCGCGAAGCGATGTACGCGCGCTCGCCGTCGGTAAAGAAGCGGCGCAGAAAGGCGTCGCTGCGCTTCAGCTCCCGTTCGATACGCTCCACCCCGCACAGGTCGATGCCCAGGCCCCTCATGCGTCCCGGCCCATGGCGACCGCGTTGACCACGGCCCGCGCCATGGCCTCCGCCGCCGCCGCGCACAGCTGAATCTGGTTCACGTCCGCGTCCACGCGGCCCGTGCCCAGGGCAAAGATGGTGTCGCCGTCCATCTGCGTGTGCACGGGGCGGATGGCCCGCGCCAGCCCGTCATGCGCGCAGGTGGCCAGCCGCTTCGCCTGCGCCTTGGTGACAACCGCATCAGTAGCCACCACGGCGATGGTGGTATTCTGCCCCGTTGTGATGCGCGGGGTGCCGGGCGCGGGGGCCGCGCCGTGCAGCAGGCTTTCGCACAGCACGGGGGTGCCGTCCTTCATGCGGCCAAAGCCCAGCGGCCGGCCGTTTCGGATGTCATAGACGTCGCCGCAGGCGTTGACCACGGCGATGGCGCCCACCGTCACCCCGCAGGGCAGGACGATGCTGGCCGTGCCCACGCCGCTTTGCATGGGCGTGGCGCCGGGCACCAGTTTGCCCACGGTCGCGCCCGTGCCCGCGCCGAACGCTCCCTGCCGGACCGCCTTGGACGCGGCCTTGCACGCCTCGATACCCATGGACGCGTCCGGGCGCACATGCGCGTCGCCTACGGTCAGGTCGAAAATCACCGCGCCGGGCACGATGGGCACGTGACACACGCCCATGTCCATGCCCGCCTGATGCTGCTCCAGAAACTCCATCACGCCCGTGGCCGCGGCCAGCCCGAACGCGCTGCCGCCCGCCAGCACCACGGCGTTGGCGCGCTCCACGGTATTTTCCGGCGCGCACAGGTCCGTCTCGCGCGTGCCGGGCGCCGCGCCGCGCACGTCCGCACCCACCACCGCGCCGTCATGGCTGGCCAGAATCACGGTCACGCCGGTTTTGGCGGCGGCGTTTTGCGCCTGCCCCACGCGGATGCCGTGCACATCGGTAATGCTGCCTTCAAACGCAGGCTGTTTCATCTCTTCAAAACCTCCTTATGTTTCGATGCGCCTTCTCATGGCGCGGCTCTCCCCCGCACGGGGACTAGCAATATCCCATCAGCCCGCGCACGGACACGTCCCCGCTGAGCACGCGGCGCTCGCCGCCGCCGTCCTCGGTTACGATCAGCGCGCCGGTTTCGTCGATGCTCTGCGCCGTTCCGGTGAACTCCCCGTTCAGACCGATCACCTTCACGCGCCGGCCCAGCGTGACCGACCGGGCCACGTACTGATCGAAGATGCCCGCCAGCCCCTCGCGCTCCAGCGCGTCCACGGCTCTTTCCATGTGGCGCAGGTAAGAAATCAGGAGCTTTCTTCGGCAGACGGGCGGGGCGTCCGGGTCTTCCTTGCGCAGCTCGATGAGCAGCGAGGTCGCCTTCTCGCGCAGCTCGCCCTCAAAATCCGTCTGGTTGACGTTGATGCCCACGCCGGGGATGACAAAGCTAAGCCCATCCATGTCCGCCGCCAGTTCACTCAAGATGCCCACGCACTTTTTCCCGTTCAAAATCACGTCGTTGGGCCATTTGATGCCGGGGTCCAGACCGGGGCAGGTCTGCGCGATGGCCCCGGCGGCAGCCAGCGCCGCTGCCAGCGTAAACAGCTGTGCCTGCTCCGTGGGCAGCGAGGGCCTAAGCACCAGCGACTGCGTCAGCGCCACGCCCGCGGGGGTTTCCCACCGGCGCTGAAGCCTCCCCCGTCCGGCTGTCTGCTGATCGCACAGGGCCAGGCTGCCGGACGGCGCGCCCGATCGCGCCAGTTCCTTGGCGCGGATGTTGGTGGAATCCATCTTCGCCTCGTAGGCGATCTCGCCCCGCCCGGCCCAGCGGGTATCCAGCTCATGCAGGAGGTAGCCGGGCAGCAGGCTGTTTTCCTCCGGGTCCAGCCGGTAGCCCAGCTTGCCCGCCGAGACGATGCGGTAGCCCTCC
>UQEF01000042.1 GCA_900540045.1 uncultured Eubacteriales bacterium
CATCGTTGCGCCCTCGCGCGCGGCGATCTGATAATCGTTGGACATGCCCATGGACAATTCCCGCATTTCCACGCCTTCCACCGCTTCGTCCCGCAGGTGCTCAAAGAGCGTCCGCATGCCCCGGAACAGGGTCGTCAGCACATCCGGCGGCGCCTCCAGCGGCATGATGCTCATCAGCCCCTCAACGTGGATATTGGGAAAATCGCGCATCTGCCTGAGGAAACCAAGCGCCTCCTCCGGCGGCATGCCGCCCTTTTGCGGCTCCCGCGCAATGTTGATCTGAATCAGTGCGGGCAAAACGCGTCCGTGCTCCGCCGCGCGGCGCTGCACCTCCTGCGCCAGGGCGAGGCGGTCCAGTGTATGCAGCATACACACATGGTCTATTATACCTTTGACTTTGTTGGTTTGCAACCTTCCAATCCAATGCAAACGAAATTCCGGCGCGATTTTTGGCAGCTTGGGCAGCGCCACCTGAGCCCGATTTTCACCAATATCCAGGATATTCAAGGCTTTCAGCTGGTTGATCACATCCGGGCCCACGGTTTTGGTAACCGCTACCAGACGGGCCGGCGGAGAATTTTGAAAGCGGTTTTTGTCCAATTCTTCCAAAACCTTCGACACGTTCCGACGAAGCACCTCCGGCTCCAGATGCTCCACAAGTCCAGCTGAGGCTTGCTTTTCAGGCGTTTCCTGCATTCTTTCATCCATATTTCGTCATCCACGCCTTTCCTACTTGAACAGCCGCACGGTCTGCCCGGCGGTAAGCAGCCCGGTTTGCACGGGCGATACATAGGCCTTTCCGTTTTCCTGACGGTGTACGGTCACGGGTACGAAGTTCTGCGCGGTTTCCGATACCACCACCACACCCGTGGCGTTATTCTGGGTATAGAGCGCGCCTTCGGGCACCAGCAGGCAGTCCACATACTCGCCCAGCTGGGCCTGGCACGTGCGCATATACAGCACGTCCCGCACATCGCCAATCACCGCCAGCCGAAGGAGCAGCTCCCCACCCGAACGGGTGAAGGATAGCACCTGCGCATCCACCACAGTATTGGTGAACTGCTCCAATACCAGCTTGTAGGTCGTGCCCTCCACAGGATTCCAGTTGGTATTGCGCACCAGCATGAGCACGGCATAGTTGTTTTGTTTGACCAGCCGGTACAGGTTGGTGCGTCCGCGGGCGGCGGTGGAAGTTTCAGGCCGTTGGCCATTGATCATGGCGCGCACCTGCGAGGGGGTGTATTTTTCGTATTCCGAAGGCGTCAGCGCATACTCGAATCCGTCGGTATAAAAGCTGACGATGCTTTCCTGCGTGGCCACCGTCTGGTTGATCCAGCTGTCGATACGGCGCTGTTGGTTGGTTTCATCGTCGTAAAGGCGGTTCAGGCGCATGTCGCTGGAGTACTTGCTGCGGAAATAGCTCTGCCGCTGGTTGATGGCGGTTTCCAGAATGGTTTCCTGGTTGCCAAGGTTGCCACGGGCGCCCTGCACCAGACTCCTGACCTCAAGCCCCCGCTCGATCACTTCGGTTTCCAGCCGGATCATCTTCTGATCAAAGTTGGTTTCGCTTTTGAGCAGCGTCTGCTGGTAGTCCTTGATGGCGTCGCGGCAGTCCTGCAGGGCAGTCATTTCCTTGGTGCTGTAGCCGGTGGAGTAGACATAGCAGATCACGTCGCCTCGATAGACCACGCTGCCCTCCTGAGCCACATAATCGATGTACTGCACGCCCTCCTCGTCGTAGGCGGTTTCGTTGCGAACGATCAGCGCATCGCCCGTATAGGAGGTGCCAAGGGTGCCCGCCTCCACCACAGCAGTGCTTTGCGCCGGGGTGCCCACCATATCTTTGAGAAAATACCACGCCGCGCCGCCGATGACCACCAGCGCCAAAAGCACCTTCCACACCTGTCCGCCGCCCTTCCCGGACGGCTTCTTTTTGCGCTTTTTGCGCCTGTGAGGCAACTCCTGAGCGGGCTGCTGCATGGTGGGCATGGCCGGAGCCTGCTGCATGTAGGCCTCATATTGCATCTGCTGAAGCTGCTCCGGCGTAAACATCTGCTGAAGCTGCTCCGGCGTGTACATCTGTTGCAGCTGTTCCAGCGTATACATGGGCTGCGGCTGCTGATAGCCATATCCCGGATACGCACCTGGCTGGCCCTGCGGCCAGGCGGGCCCGCCCTGCCAGCCCTGTCCCTCCATACCGGGAGGCGTCTGCGGCGGCGTGCCGGCGGGCTGCTGCCAGTTCACGGGGCCGGACGGTCCCTGCGGATAAGGATTCTGCGGTTGATTGGGGTCCGATTGCAAACCCGCCAGCCTCCTTTCACATTCCAAGCTTCATTATGCCTGGGCCTCCATGGCCCGCAGGCGGCTGAGCGCGCGCCGTTCCAGCCGCGACACCTGCATCTGAGAGATGCCCAGGCGTCTGGCCGTTTCGCGCTGACCCAGGCCGTCACGATAGCGCAGGGTGAGCAATTCGCGCTCCGTATCTCCCACCTTGGACAAAAGCCACTGGGCCCATTCGCTGCGCTCCATGCGTTCAAAGCGGTCGTCCGCGCTGCCCAGCAGGTCGGACAGCTGGGTATCCCCCTCCTCGCCCACGGGCGTATCCAGCGACACCGCTTCATTTTGCGTGCGCAGGGCGAGCAAAGCCAGGAACTCCTCGGGCGCGATTCCCATGCGCTCGGACAGTTCCACAGCGGTAGGCGTTCGAAGATGCTCGCGCTCGAAGCGCTCCTGTTCCTGTGTCATCTGGTAAAGGCGCTGGCGCATGTCGCGCGGCATGCGCATCAGGCCGCTCTTGTCGCGCAGGTAGTTGCGCACGTCGCCCGTGATGGTGGGCACCGCGTAGGTGACAAAACGAAAGCCCCGCGACGGATCAAAGCGCTCCAGCGCCTTGAGCAGCGCCATGCCGGCCACCTGCTCCAGGTCCTCCGTTTCCACGCCGCGGCCGGAAAACTTGCGCGCCACGGCCCGCGCCAGGGGCAGGTAGTGCTCGAACAGCTCGTCCCGAAGGGCGGGATCGCGACTGGCGGCGTACCTCTCCAGCAGAGGAATCAAGTGCTCGTCATTCATGGCTGCCTCCGCTCCTAGACGGGCATCGAGCATTCAATGCCGTACACGCCGTCGCCATCCTCTTCCAGCCGCACCTGCGGCATCAGCGTTTCCAGAATCCCCAGGGTGATATCCAGATCCAATGCATCCTCTTCCTGTGTCCTCAGGCGCGAGAGCGCATGGAACCCAACGCACAACCGGCCATCCTTCACGCATGCGCGTACCTCGATCCATTCGGGGCGGCCGGCCTGATGGAGCAGGCAGTCCATGGACTCACAGGTCACTGTGCGCAGATCGCCCAGCAGGTCCATGTCCAGCCCTGCCGCCATGCCCAGCCCGCAAAGCGTCATGCTGGCAACGAGGGCATAATCCTGACGTGCGGGAATGGTAAGCCGTACCTCGCGTGAAAGATCGGGTTGAATCATCCGGGCCCACCTCCAAGTTCATGGCAACCTTTATTGTAACATATCCGTAATCATTTTGGCAAGAAGCAGGAAAAGCACGCAAAGCATCATCCCGCGCACAAACCGGCTGCCCTTCTTCAGCGTAAGACGGCTCCCCAGCTGGGCCCCGATCATGGCGCACAGCCCGGCCGGCAAGCCCAGCAGCCACAATACATCCCCGGTCAAAAGCAGGCTGGTAAGGGCCGCCAGATTGCTGCACAGGTTGGTTACCTTGGCTGTCCCGCTGGCGGTGACATCCTCCAGGCCAAAAATGTGAACAAAAAGTAAAATCAGAAAGGTGCCCGTGCCAGGCCCAACCAGCCCGTCATAGAACCCCACGGCGCAGCCTATGCCCACCGCCAGCAGCATGGTGACGTGTGCGGTAAAGCGCTTATCCCCATGTCCCCTGCCATGTCCCCGAAGGGTAAAGAGCGCCGCCACTGGAATACAGCACATCACCAGCACACGCACCGTGTGGTCCGGCAGCTGCTTCATCAGAAGCACGCCCAGCGCGCTGGCCGCCGCTGCCGCAATGCCGGAGAACAGTCCGATCCGCCTTTCTATTTTTCCCGACTTTCCATATTGATACACCGCCAGCATCGTGCCCATGGTGGCAGACAGCTTGTTGGTGCCGGCGGCCGTGCTGGCAGGCAGCCCGGCCAGATAGTAGGCCGGCAGCGAGATCAGTCCCCCGCCCCCGGCCACGGCATCCACAAAGCCCGCCAGCAGCGCCAGCGGGCATACGATCAGAAACATGTCGGCGGCCAAAGGCACCTCGGTCAGGCCTCCTCAGTCTTTGGCAGATAGAGCATCGCAAGCACGCATGGAATGCATACGGCCATTGAGCACTGGAAAAAACGCGCATCGTCACCGCACAGAAGCAGCATGGTTCCAAGGTCGTAGCACAGCACGGGCAGCGCCAGCGCCAGCACATCCACCCCCCGGCGGCGCAGCGCCCACAGCGCTACCAGCAGCATCAAAAGCAGCTGCACCCCGATGTTTTCCGCAATCCAGCGCACCGGCGCCCATTCCAGCGGCGCGTCAATGACAGCCAGCGCCGCTTTTCCCAGCCGGTTCAGCGTCTCCCGGCCATACAGCGCCTGGGGCAAATCGCCGGAGTTGCTTACGGTTTCATAGCCGCGGCCCTGGCCGGTCACGTCCCATACCAGACCGGTTACGCTATTGAACGTCTCAAACGCCAGACGTGGCCTGGCCAGCGCGGCACGGCCCGCCATGGATAGAATCTCCGTCACCGGGCGTTCGGCGATCAGTTCGCGGTCATAAGTGAATTTAATGCTGTTGTAGCGGTGAAGCTGATAGACGTCCTCCCATGCCCCGTCCGCAGCCAGGTCCGAGAGGAATGCCGATGTTTCCTCGTCCAGCGCCTCGGGCGCCTGCATGCGGATATCCCAGAGGATAGTCATGGGAATCCCCACGCTCTCTTCCGTGGTGTTGTCGGGATAGATCACGTCCAGCGCGCCATAGAGCGGCCCCCTCACCAGCACCAACGCCAGCGCAGCGGCGCCGGCCGCCAACGCCGCGCCCCTGCGTCCCCACGGGAAGCACAAAAGCGCGCATACCAGCAGAGGCAGCGTCCATAGAATGGCATTGTGGCGCAGCAGCGTGGCCGCGGCCAGTGCCAGGCCAAAAGCGACGGCGTTGCGTGGGCGCCTGAGCCATGCGCCGCGCGTATGCAACAGGTTGATCGTCTGTGCCGTAAGCACCAGCACGGCGGTGGTCATGGCGCTGTCCTTGCCCAGGAACATCAGGGTGTTGCGCACAGGCAGCGAAGCGCACACCAGTGTATGCGCGGTCAGCGCCAGCCAGGCCGGCACGCCCCTCCGCCGCAGCGTAGAAGTCAAATAGGCCATGGCCACGGAAAACGCGACGATCTGCATACACACCGCAAAGGGGTAGCTGTCCCATACCCTTGTGACCAGCCAGATCAGCAGCGTATGAAAAACGGGATGCCAGTTATTCAACTCACCGGAATGCGCCTGACGCCACTGGTTGGATGCATCATAGCTGACGCCTCCAGGCCAGCACGCCGCAAACGCGCAGCCAAAGATGACCGCCGAAACGGCCAGCGCCGCCCAAAAAACGCGCCGCCCGCCGCCGGGATGCGGCGCGGGCGACAGCCGGGCCAGCCGCTCGCATCCCTCTGACAGCAGGCGGCACAGGGACGCGCTGAGCACGGCAAACACGCACAGCGACGCCACCGTCTTAACGCCGCCGGTCAGAAAGCCGCTCTGGCTGAGATAGGTAGTATAGGCGATATACAGGGAAAGGCACACCGTGCAAATGCCGAACCAACGACGGTGTGCACGGGATTGCCAGACGGTTTCGCGTTTTTTCATGCGGCCATCCTCTTCGTCTTTTGCGCAGGCCCGCGCCTACCGCTGCTCCGCGCCGCCCACAAATTCGTGATAAATGGCGCGGATGGCGGGCTGGAAGTCGATGCTGTCCACGCCCACCAGAATGCTCAGCTCGCTGCTGCCCTGGTCGATCATACGCACGTTGACATGCTCGCGGCTGAGCGCCGTGAACAGCCTTGCAGCGGTGCCGGGGTTATGGATCATGCCCCTGCCCACCGTGGCAATAATGCCCATATTATCATGGATGGTCACGGAATCGGGCTCGGTCAGCTCCATAATGCGCTTGACCACACGTTCGCGCACAGGCGCGAGCTCAGCCGTGGAAAGCACCACGCACATGGTGTCGATGCCCGTGGGCAGGTGCTCGAAAGAAAGGCCGTTCTCCTCCACAGCCTGCAGCACGCGGCGGCCGAAGCCGTGCTCGCTGTTCATCATGGCCTTTTCCACGGAGATCACGCTGAAGCCCAGCCTGCCCGCGATGCCCGTGATGACATAGGGGTTCTTCTCTTCCACCGCCCCATGGGTAATCATGGTGCCGCGCTCGGAGGGGGCGTTGGTGTTGCGGATATTGGTGGGGATGCCCGCCCGGTGCACGGGAAACACGCTGTCCTCGTGCAGCACGGTCGCGCCCATGTAGGACAGTTCCCGCAGCTCGCGGTAGGTGATGCTGCGAATCGCGCGCGCATCGGGCACCACATGCGGGTCCGCCATCAGAAAGCCGCTGACGTCGGTCCAGTTTTCATACATATCGGCATAGGCCGCGCGCGCCACAATGGCGCCGGACACGTCGCTGCCCCCGCGGGAGAACGTGCGGATGCGCCCGTCCGCGCCGCTGCCGTAAAAGCCCGGAATCACTGCCCGGTCCGTATGCGCAAGCACTGCGGACAGCGCGTCATTGGTCCGTTCGCTGTCAAAGGCCCCGTCCTCGGAAAAGAAGATGTAGTCCTTGGGGTCCAGAAAATGACAGCCCAAATAATCCGCCAGAAGCAGGCCGTTGAGGTATTCTCCCCGGCTTGCACAATAGTCCTCGCTGGCCCCGGCGAGGAGATCGCTTTCAATTTTGTTCAGTTGAGAAATGATGTCCACCTTCAGCCCCAATTCGATTGCGATGGACACAAAACGCTCCCGAACCTGCGAAAAGGCGGGCGTAAAATCCTTTCCCTCCTGATAGAGGCGATAGGTGCGATAGAGCAGGTCCGTCACCTTTTCGTCGCCGTCAAAGCGCTTTCCGGGGGCGCTGGGCACCACGTAGCAGCGCCGTGTATCCATTTCAATGATCTGCCTGACCTTTACAAACTGGCCCGCATCCGAAAGCGAGCTGCCGCCGAATTTGGCCACGATCTTTCCCATGGTCGATGTTCCCTCCCGGCCGTTAGGAGGCTCAAAGTCCTCACAAAGATATATTCTATCCGAAAGCGGGTATCAAAGTCAATCCCTGGTCCCGTTTCCGGCTGCATGACAAAAAACCATCCCAGGGCCCTTTGGTCCGGGATGGTTCACGATATGCGGATCAGCGGCGCGCGGTGTCATGCGCGGGCCTCGTATTCGTCCCTGAGTATGCTGAGAATGCCCACATCGCAAAAGCGTCCGTCTGTAAAAAACGCATGGCGCTTCACGCCTTCCATCACGAAGCCGGCTTTCTGGTAGCACTTGCGCGCGGCGTGGTTTTCCATATGGACCTCCATCTCCAGCCGCTCCAGGCCCAGCGTGCGGAAAGCAAAGTGCTTCATCAGCTCCAGTGCCTCCCGGCCCAGGCCCTGGCCCCGGTCCGACGCGCTGCCGATAACCATGCCCAGATCGCCGCATCGCAGCCGCCAGTCCACCTGGAACATGTCCAGCTGCCCGATATAGCGCTCGTCTCCGCGGTCCGCGATGACGAAGTTATAGGCGCTATGGCTGCTTTGCAGCATGCTGGAGAGAAACTCCTCACTGTCCACCATGGTCTGCGGGGGCCAGAAGCGTGTGGACAGGTAGCGGGTCGTTTCAGCATCGTTGACCCATTTACGGATATCTCCGATGTCGTCGGCCTTGTATTCGCGCAGCATCACGCGCTCACCCAGTAGCCTCGGCATGCGTTACTCCTCGTCTTCGCCGTCAAGATCGACTGTTTCCATCTCCAGCGCGGCAGCCTCGTCCTCTTCCTCCATGGCGGCCATGCATTTGTCAAATACGGCATTGAACTCCGCCTCATCCTCGATGGTGGCGTACACATCCTCGTCGCTTTCCTCATCGCGGACGATTTTCAAAATGATGGCTTCGCCTTCCTTGCAGTCGTCGGTATCCTCCGTCGCCTCCAGCACCACATAATAATTACCCTCGTGCTCGATGGTCATCAGGTGCTCAAAATTTACGTCCTTGCCGTTTTCGTCCTGAAGCTGAACCAGGTTGTCGTTCTCCTGCATGATTATTCCTCTTTCCGCCGGCCCTGCGAAGCCAGCCATTGTTCCAGTATGACCGCGGCGGCCAGCTTATCCACATGGCGCCTTCGGTCCTCACGGCGCACACCGGAGCCGATGAGCACTGCCTCGGCCGTTACGGTGGTCAGCCGCTCATCCTGATAATGAACCGTCAGGCCCGCCTTTTCCAGCACCGCGCCAAAATCCATGACCTTTTGCGCCTGCGGCCCCGTGCTGCCGTCCATATTCAGCGGCAGGCCCAGAAGCACGCTTTCGCAGTCCATGCGCTGGCACAGCGCCGCCACATAGCGGCTGTCGGGGCCATAGCCCACGCGGCGGTAAACCTCCAGCGGCTGGGCGATGGTCCCTGTGGGATCGCTCACGGCCACCCCGATGCGCACGTCGCCCACATCCAACGCCAGAATCCGTCCCGCCATGTCAGCCATCCAGCCCCTGCAGGTAAACCCTGACCAGCTCTTCCATGATCTCGTCGCGCTCCAGGCGGCAGATCATGCTGCGGGCCTGGCCATAGCTGGTGATATAGGTGGGGTCGCCCGAAATCAGGTAGCCCACGAGCTGGGTTACCGGATCATAGCCCTTGGCCTGCAGGGCGCGGTATACATGCGAAAGGATGGTGCTGGCGTCGTTGCCCCCCTCCACGACGGGCGAAAACTTGGTCGTTCCATTCATTTCGTTCATAAGCCGGCTCCTCCTTCTTCAGAGGTGATACAAAAGTAATTATACACCATCTTCCTGTCTTTGCAAAGCATTTCTTGGTTTTTAATGCGTTTCTAAACTAAAGCCGTGCCTTGTCTCCCGCCTGCCGCAAACCGATCACCCGCAGTGCGGCCCGAGCGCACAAAAGCAGCGGTACCGACAGCAGGATTCCTCCGATGCCGCCCGCTGTGCCGCCCAGCATCACACACAGGACCACCGCCACAGGGTGCAGACGGGTGGCGTCGCTCATCAGCTGGGGCGACAGCATGCCGCCCTCCAGCTGCTGCACCACGATGACCACGCCCAGCGCCCACAGCGTGCGCGCCAGTCCTCCGGGCAGGGAAAACAGCGCCACCAGCACCCCGCCCAAAAAGGGACCGACATAGGGAATCAGCTCCAGTACGCCCATGATTACGCCCAGCAGGAGCCAGGCCGGCACCCCGCAAAACATGAGGCCCAGAGCCGTCAGCCCGCCCACGACGGCCGAAACCATCAGCTGTCCCCGCAGGTAACCCGCCGTTTCCCTGCGCATCTCGCGCAGGATGTGAACAATCATATCCCGCTTCTCCACCGGCGTCAGCGACAGGAGCCACTGTCCGATCTGCCTGCGGTCGCGCAGAAAGTAAAAGCCGAATACAGGCGCGAGCATCCATTTGCCAAGGCTCCCCGCCACGCCGCCCACCCAGGCCATGGCAGCGGGCGCGGCGGCGCTGAGCGCCTCTTCGCCCCGGCTCAGCAGCGATCCCCGCAGCTCCCCGTCCAGCGCGATGCCGTTTTCCGCCAGCCAGCCCTGCGCCCGGACCAGCCATTCCTCGGCTGCATTATACATGGCCGGCAGCATCGCTATCAGTTGTCTGCCCTGGGTAATCAATGCCGGCGCAAGCAACAGCAGCGAGGCAATCAGCAGCGCGCTCAAACTGGTTATGGACAGCGTGGCGGATGCCCCGGGCGAGAAGCGTTTTTCCAACCGTTTCATCACCGGCAGCGCCGCAAGCGCTACCAGCATGCCGAAGAACAGCTGAACCACAGCCTGCCAGATGAGATCGCGCGCCCAGAAGGCCGCTGCCAGCGCCGCCGCCAGCCACAGGGTGCGCACGCGCACGTAGCGCGCGCCTTTTTGCTGCATAGGGCCGCTCCTTTCCGCACAGCCTGTGCGGGCGGCGCCCGACTGATCAGGCGCCGCCCGAAAGACTTACCACATCTTGGCCATTCTGACCAGCTTGTCCATCTGCTTCTGCGCCTGTTTCTTGAGTTTCTGGTTGCCGGGCATCAGCATCGCGCCCGCGCCTACCGCGAAGCCGATGGCGCCTGCCGCCGCCGTTTTGAGCATGCTCATCCGTCGTCCTCCTCTCCCAATGTCCGCTTAAGCTGCGCCCATGTCAGGAGCCTTGGCACCACGACCTCGCCCTCACGCGAGCCGCCGCCTACGCGGTACTGCGCCGCGTAGGCGCGCTTTCCCAGCAGCCGGTACACCGGACCGGGGCTCAGCTCCAGCGCCTCCAGACGAAGCGAGTCGCCATGGAGGATCATGTCGGTGACCTCCCCTACGCACTCTCCCGTCGTCAGGAAAGCGCGTCCCAGGCTGCCCGGCCGGCTGTCCGGAACCGCCCCCGGCTTCTGCCTGATGAGCACGCACCGGCTGCCGACCACGGCTATGCCGTCGCTGGAAACCCATTTCGCCGCACCGATGCCCTTGCGCACCACCACGCCGCTCAGTCTGCGTGCACGTGCATCAGGGACGGCGCGCTCCACGTATCCCAGCTGCCGGTCCTGCCATACCACGGGCAGTCCTACCATGCGGTTCAGGCTCGTCAGCATGCCTTCGTCTCCTTTCCACAGGCGTACCGCTATGTTGCCCGATCGGGGCAAGCACGCTGCAAACAATGCCTGCCAAAACCGGAATTCGAAACAAAGGCATGCCATTTTTTCGACCGCAGTTCTGGTAAATTCAACCGGTCGTAAGCGCATGCAGGGCACTGGCTGCGCAGGATGCCGCATTTCGTCTTTCCAGTCTCATCCAAAAAGGTGCCGTTTTCGGCTTGAATTTCCTGATATTGGTTGGATGAGGCCACCCGCATCGGAAGGGAAGGCGCGCGCTGGTTCGTCAAATGAGAGAACGGCAAGGGGTAACCCCTTGGCCAAAACAAAAAGGAGGTATCCCGATTATGCAAAAGACCCCTCTCTACAAAAGATGCCTCCCGGCGCTGGCGCTGCTTCTGGCGCTGATGCTGCCGCTGGTTTCGCTGGCCGAGGTCAGCAAGGTCGTCAAGGGCGGCGCGCTGAATATGCGCGCGGAGCCTTCCCTGTCGGCGCAGGTGCTCAGACAGTACCCCACCGGCACGTGGATGACGGTCCTTGAGGACATGGGCGAATGGAGCAAGGTGCGGGTGAACGGTCTGGAAGGCTATGTGATGAGCAAATACCTTTCCGACACGTCCAGCGACAGCACGCTGTACGTTCGCACCAATACCGGACGCGGCCTGAACCTGCGTGACCTGCCCAGCCTGGAAGGCAACATCATCACCAGCTTTAAGCCCGGCACGGCGGTAACCGTCCTGCTGCGCGGCAACGGCTGGTACAAGGTGAGCGTGCAGGGCATGACCGGCTACATGGCCAGCCAGTACCTCAGCGCCTCCCAAAGCAGCGGCGGCAGCACTTCCACCAGCGGCTATCCCAAGACCGGCGTGGTCAACAACCCCGGCGCCAACCAGGTGCTCCTGCTGCGTGAAACCGCCAGCACGGACGCCCGCGTCCTGGGCTACTACCGCAACGGCACCAGCGTGCAGCTGCTGGGTGAAAGCGGCAGCTTCTACAAGGTGACGGTGGGTGGCAAGAACGGCTACATGATGAAGAAATTCATCAAGGTGACCGCTTCTTCCTCCGGCAGCGGAAGCTCTACGCTGCCCGCGACGCCCTTCACCGCCAAGCTGGTGAATCCCAATGGCAACTACATCGTCAACTTCCGCACGGCTCCTGGCCTGAGCTCGCCGATCATCAAGGCGTATCCCGTAGGCACGGAGATCACCGTTCAGCAGGTGGGCGACGTGTGGTGCAAGGCTGAAATCGACGGTGTGACCGGCTATGTGAGCCGCTACTTCTTCCAGGCCGTCAAGTAAGCTCTGGCCCTTTCCCTAAAAAAGGGGGCTGCCGCGCTTTGAATGCGCGGCAGTCCTTTTTATATGGACTTTTCCTCCCGTGAAGCGAGCAGTTCCTCCGCCTGTGATTCGCCGATCACCCGCAGGCCGCGGCCCACAAGCAACCGGGCGCACAGCCCGTCTCCGTCCGTAAGCGTGCCGGTAAAGGTGCCGTCATACACCTGTCCCAAGCCGCAGGAGGGACTGCGCTCCTTAAGCAGCGCACACTCACAGCCGCAAGCCTGCGCCAGCCTTGCCGCCTCCTGCGCCCCGCGCAGAAACGCCTGCGTCACATCCCGGCCGTCCCGCGTTATCACCCGTCCATTTCGAATTTCGGAAGGTGGGCGCGGAGTGGGCAGCCCGCCCATCACTTCAGGACAGACGGGAATCAGCACGTGACGCTCTCCAAGGGCGTCTAAACAGGCCAGGCGGCGCGCACCGCCGTCATAGCGGCAACCAAAGCCCATCAGGCATGCGCTGACCAGCACATTCACGGCTTGTTTTCCCTCCCTGCGCGGCCTTACATCGATCGTGTGGAGTTGCAGCTGACCATGCCGCGCTCGGCATCCAGCGTGACCACCGCGCCGCTTTTGAGGATGCGGGTCG
The DNA here is from genome assembly GCA_900540045.1 of uncultured Eubacteriales bacterium. GTDB lineage: Bacteria > Bacillota > Clostridia > Christensenellales > Aristaeellaceae > Limiplasma > Limiplasma merdipullorum. The sequence goes on from UQEF01000042.1 coordinate 12,720, forward strand.
CATTTTCCGCGCCGATGATCACAGGAATATTCAGGCTCATGCCGGCGATGGCCCCGTGGCCATTGGGGTTGGAATCCTCCAGAATCAGGCCGCTGGCCTTGCGCACCAGGGGCAGAAGCGTGTTGCTCGTCTGGGCAATTACCAGAATGTCGCCGTCCTGGAAGGTGCGCAGAGCCTCTTCGCCATTGCGGCACACACAGAGGCTGCCGCAGCAGGTCTGCTCCGTTACGCCCCGGCCGGTGACCAGGATGTGGCCCACCACATGCACCTTCATCAGATTGGTGGTGCCGCTGATGCCCAGCGGTACGCCGGCGGTCATCACCACCAGCTCGCCGTCGTGCAAAAGGCCCGCATCCTCGCCGGCCTGTACGGCACGCTCGAACAAGTCGTCGGTGTTGGTGGCCTCCTCGATCATGAGGGGAATCACGCCCCAGCTCAAATTGAGCTGGCGGCACACGGTTTCATCGGTGGTGCAGCAGATGATGGGGCAGCTGGGGCGGTACTTGGAAATCATGCGTGCGGTGCGCCCTCCCTTGGTCACGGTAAGGATGGCCGCCGCGCCCAGGTCATGCGCCGACGTACAGGTGGCATGGGAGATCGCGTTGGTCACATCGGGCGTAAGATCGGTGTCGCGCTCCTTGAAGCGCTTGCGGTAGTTGATATCCGCTTCGGCGCACATGGCGATGCGCGCCATGGTCTGCACGGCCTCCACCGGATACTGGCCCGCCGCCGTCTCCCCCGAAAGCATGATGGCGCTGGTACCGTCGTAGATGGCGTTGGCCACATCGGCGGCCTCGGCGCGCGTGGGGCGCGGATTCTTCATCATGCTGTCAAGCATCTGCGTGGCGGTGATGACCTGCTTGCCGGAGGAATACGCCTTATGAATGAGCATCTTCTGGATGACGGGTACCTTCTCCAGCGGGATTTCCACGCCCAGGTCGCCGCGGGCCACCATGATGCCATCGCTCACGCGCAGGATCTCATCAATGTTCTGCACGCCCTGCATGTTTTCGATCTTTGCGATGATGGACACATTGGTGCGGCCCAGCGCGCTGAAGAGCTTGCGCACATCCAAAATGTCCTCCGCCGTCCGTGTAAAGGAGGCGGCTATGAAGTCCACGCCGTTTTTCACGCCAAAAGCGATGTCCTCACGGTCCTTGGGGCTGAGGTAGGGCATGCTCAGATCCACGTCAGGGACGTTGACGCTCTTGCGGTCGGAGATCATGCCGTCATTGTTGACGATGCAGACGATTTCGCCGGCGGTCAGGCTTCGCACCGTCATCTCCACCAGGCCGTCGTCGATAAGGATGGTGGTTCCTTCCCGAATATCGCGCGGAAGGTCGGGATAGGTGATGGAGGCGCGCTCCGCGTTGCCCACCACACTTTGGGTGACCAGCGTGAAGGTCTGTCCCTTCTTGAGCTGAACCTTGCCATTTTCAAACGTTTCCAGCCGGATTTCAGGGCCCTTGGTGTCCAGCATGATCGCGATGGGCAGGTTCAGTTCCCGGCGGAACGCCTCGATGCGGCGGATGTTGTTCAGGTGCGTTTCGTGCGTGCCATGCGAGAAATTAAGCCGTGCCACATTCATTCCAGACAGAATCAGCTCGCGTAGAACAGCGTCATCCTCGGTAGCGGGGCCCAGCGTGCATACGATCTTGGTCTTGCGGTGAATCATGTCGATCATCCTTTCCCGGATTGTTCTATTTCAAGCAGCTTTCGTTTGATCTTGAGCCCTCCCGCGTAACCGGTCAGGCTCCCGTCCGCCCCCACTACGCGATGGCAGGGGATCAAAACGGGCAGCGGATTTACGTGATTGGCCATTCCCACGGCGCGATACGCGCGCGGACTGCCCACGGCCTGCGCCTGCTGGGCATAGGTGCGCGTCTGCCCGTAGGGGATTTCCAGCAACGCCCGCCAGCAACGCCTTTGAAACGGCGTGCCACGCGCGTCCATGGGCAGGTCAAACGCCTTTCGTTCGCCGCGGAAGTATTCCTCCAGCTGTGCGAACGCCCGCCGGATGAGCGGTGTTTCCATACGCAGCGCGCCCTCAGGTGCATCCGGGCCAAACAGAACGCCCGTCAGTACGCCCGCTTCCTCCGTCAGGGTCAGGACGCCAATGGGCGTTTCCCGGGTCCATGCGCGGGTCATACACGGACTCTCCCGGACACCCGGCGCGCGCATGAGCCGCCGCACACCTTGCGCAGCAGCGAGGCGGGCACCGCGAACATCGCCGCGCAGAGCACGCTCATCAGCGCATAATCGCGGCCCATGGACGGCTCACCCCAGGACAGGCGGCCGTCCAATGAGAACTCCAGCAGCACGATGCCCGCCACGCACAGCAGCATAACGGCCCAGTCAAGCCACAGCCTGACCCGGCCCCCTCCGAGACGCGCATAGCGCACGCTCAGCACCGCGCAGGCAATAACCGTTATTAGCGCCGCGGCCAGCTGACCCACGCGCAGGAAGATCACCAGCATATGCCCGTCGTCGCGCAGACTTTCCAGCAGAATTTGAGAAGCGCCCAGCAGCGCCATGAAAAACAGCGCCGTGTCCCCCTGCCGCGAGCATTCCCGGCGGCTCAGCCACCGTGAGGCCGCCAGTGTGGCTATAAAGATCAGCACGCCCGCCACGGCTTCATAGGCCCATACGTTGAGCCGGTATTCCACCGCCACGCCCATACGGCTTTGCAGAAACAGCCAGGGCATCGCTGCGGTCAGGGCGCCCTCCTTCACAGCTTTGCCCACGCCCAGATCGGTAAACTGCTCGCCCAGGCGCAAAAGGGCAATGGACAGGCCCATCGGAATGCACATCACATCCAGCGCAGCGGCGGGACGTGCCTTCACCAGCCGCGCGCTGATTACAGCCGCCAGCGCGAGCCCCGCCAGCAGGCCCGGCATGGCCAGGCCGCCGTCGAAGAAACGCAGCATCAGCCAGGGATTTTCATAGGTTTCCCAAAAATCGGACAGGTGGAATACGCAATACAACGCCCGCGCGCAAACGATGCCCAGCGGAATGCCCAGGAGGCCGAACAGTCCCGTCAGCCCCGCGGGCATGCGCCGCCTGCGTGCAAGGATGGCCATGCCGCCCAGCAGCACAAGCGCCGCGGCGCTGGCACACAGCCCATAGGCATGCGCCGTCAGCCCCAGAATGGTAAAGGTGCTGTCCATCGCCCTCATTCCCCCGCTGTGGCGCTGGCAAAGTAGATAATATCGGTCACGGCGCGTTCAGCCTGGGGTTTGTCGTTGCAGACCTCGCCGTTGAAGGCCAGCGTGGCGCTGTTGCCGCCGTCCAGGTTATAGGCCTGCTTCGCCCCAAGCTGGCCCATGATATCGGCAAACTCCGCCAACGTCACGCCCGCGGACTGGTCTGTGCGGCCGTTGACCGCAACCAGCGCGTAGGTCAGCGTGCCCAGCTGCGCGATGCCCGCGCGCGGGTTCTTCTGATGGGGATCAAACTGGTAGTTTTCAGGGATCTCCTGCACCTCGCCGTCCACCACCAGCGCAGGGCCGAAGAAGAAGCCGTTGATGATCTTATGCTCGGATTTGAAGGCTGCTATGCCGTTTTCCTGTACGTCATGCCCATGCAGACAGATGTGAAAGTCACCCAGCTCGTCGATGAGCAGCAGATCCATGTTAGCACTGGTCTTTTCCCGATAGGTCTCTCCCATGCGCACAATGTAGCCGGCCTTGGTCTTGGTGAAATAATCGCCATTGATGGCTACGATGCCGTTGTAATTCTTGGCGATGGTTGTGGTCTGGTTGGTGCTGGAGGAGCCGATCTTCTGTCCCGCTACCGCGGTTCGCAGCTGCGAGGGCGTGGCGATCTTGACATAGGCGATGAACACATCGCTGTCATACATGCGCTTCTGTTCCAGTTCCACGATGATGGTATCGTCCCGGTAGCCATTTTCGGTATAATTGGCCGCAATGGGCGTGTTGCCGGGCGCAAAGAGGTCAATGGGCAGCGCGTCCACCGTGGCTGCGGGCAAAATATCGCTGAATACGGCGCTGGCCAGCACGGCGTCTGGCTTGGGCAGCGAGGCTTCCTCCCGGCCTTCCTCCTGTGCATAGGCGGCGTCCAGATAGCGCTGTTGCGCCTCCTCCGTGACCGCGCCGGAGGGGATCAAAAATGTCAGAGAAACCGCCATCAGCACCACAAGCACGCTTGCGGTGGAAACAAAGGCTTTGCGCATCGTCATCGTTCCTTCCTAAATCAAATCACTTTATCGGATCAATCAAAACATTGGCCGCCCGGCGTACAAAGCATAACGACACTTTATTATACAACAGCCCTTTCCCGTACACAAGCCGCGATTTGCCGTCTCGCGCCGCTAAGGTCACGCTAAGGTTGCCGGGCGGCGCCGGGGCCGCCGAGCGGAAAAAGCCGGGAACGTTCATTATTGATTTATTGATTTGCGTTTCCAGCCTCTATGAAGTATAATACTTGCGCTTTCCATTCTTATTTTTTTCAGGAGAGGAGCGTCGCTATGCCCAACCCCTTTGCCCTGCCAGAGGGCATGGCCCTGTTTACCTTTCACGGACGCGTGGTACGCGGCAAGCGTCTGGGCAGCCGTCTGGGATTTCCCACGGCCAATATCGCCTACGATCCCCGAAGCCGCACATGGCCGCGGGAGGGCGTGTACGTGGGCGTGGCGCAGCTGGACGGCGAAAGCCGCGGCTATGTATGCATCATCAACCAGGGCCGGCATCCCACCGTTCCCGAAGGAATCGCTACGGTGGAAGCCCATCTGCTGGGTCACGCGCACCGCGACCTCTACGGTCTGGAGCTGACGCTGGCCTATTGTCTCTACCTGAGGCCGGAGCAGACGTTTCCCTCGCTGGAGGCGCTCCGGGAACAGCTCGACCGCGACCGTCTCAGCGCCGTGCGCTGGGCCAGGGATAACGCCCCCTACCTGCTGACCGGGCTGGACCTGTTTCCCCACCAAGCATAAAGGAGCCGTGCAGAGGAATATGCCAAACGAAAGCGATCTCTATCCCATGCAGATCGAAAACGTCTGCTACCAATATGACGAGGATGATGTGGCTGCCGTAGATCATGTGAGCCTGAACGTGGAAAAGGGCTCGTTTGTGGCGGTACTGGGGCACAACGGAAGCGGCAAGAGCACGCTGGCCAAGCTGATGAACGCCCTCTACCTGCCTACGGAAGGCCGCGTGCTGGTCTGCGGTCTGGACACCGCGCAGGACGAGGAGGTATGGCATGTCAGGCGGCATGCGGGCATGGTGTTTCAGAACCCGGACAACCAGATTGTGGCCAACGTGGTGCGCGAGGACGTGGCCTTCGGCCTGGAAAACCTGGGCGTGCCGCACGAGGACATGATCCCCCGCATCGACGCGGCGCTGGCCGCCGTGCGCATGACCGAGCGCGCTTCCTTCGCCCCGCACATGCTCAGCGGCGGTCAGAAGCAGCGGGTGGCTGTGGCCGGCGTATTGGCCATGCAGCCGGAGGTCATGATTCTGGATGAGGCCACCGCCATGCTGGACCCCGCGGGCCGCGCCGACGTGCTGGCCACGGTTCGCAAGCTCAACCGCGATCAGGGCATGACGGTGATCTGGATTACACACTTTATGGAAGAGGCCGCCGTAGCCGACCGCGTGGTCGTGCTCGACAAGGGCAAGATCGCGCTGGACGGCACCCCTGCCGAGGTGTTTTCCCAGGTTCAGAAGGTCAAGGCCCTGGGGCTGGACGTGCCTCCCATGGCCGAGCTGGCCATGCGCCTCAGGGCGGGCGGACTTTCCCTGCCCGATGGCATTCTCACCGTGGCCGATATGGTAAAGGAGCTGAAAAAAGCGCTATGCCCATCCAAGTAGAGCATCTTACGCATACCTACATGCCCGGAAGCCCCTTTTCCGCCGTGGCGCTCAATGATGTGAGCCTGACCATCGAGGACGGCGAGCTCATTGGCCTTCTGGGCCACACGGGCAGCGGCAAGACCACGCTGGTGCAGCATTTGAACGGGCTCATCAAGCCCACCTCCGGCCGCGTGGTGGTGGACGGGCTGGACCTGACCCAAAAGGGCGTAAGCCTGCTGGAGGTGCGCAAAAAGGTAGGGCTGGTATTCCAGTATCCGGAATACCAGCTGTTTGAGGAGACCGTGGCCAGGGACATCGCCTTCGGCCCCCGCAACATGGGGCTGGATGCGGAGGAGATCGACCGGCGCGTGCGCGGGGCGATGCTGCAGGTGGGCCTGAACTACGACGAGGTGGCCGAGCGCTCGCCCTTCGAGCTCAGCGGCGGGCAGATGCGCCGGGTGGCCATCGCGGGCGTGCTGGCCATGCGGCCGCGCGTGCTCATTCTGGACGAGCCGACCGCCGGGCTGGACCCTGCGGGGCGAAACAGCATTCTGCAAATGATTCGGGACCTGCACGCAGCAGGCGGGCTGACGGTCATCATGGTCAGCCACAGCATGGACGACATCTCCACATTGGCCACGCGCCTGGTGGTGATGAGCCGGGGCGGGCTGGTGATGACCGGCACGCCGCGCGAGGTGTTCACCCAGCAGGAAAAGCTGCGCTCCATCGGGCTGGGCGTGCCTCAGGCGGCGGAGCTTACCCACGCGCTGATTGCCGAGGGCTTTGACCTGCCGGGCGATCTGTACACGCTAGATGAGGTATGCCATGCCATTCTGGCGTTGAAAAAGGAGGGCCGCGCATGCTGAGGGACATCACTTTAGGGCAGTACATTCCCGGCGACACGGTCATCCACCGTCTGGACCCGCGATGCAAAATCATCCTGACCATCCTCTACATCGCTATCATCTTCTGCGTCACCAGCCCGGTGTGGTACGTGATCCCACTGGCCTATCTGCTGGTGGCCTCCCGCCTGTCGGGCCTGTCGGCCAAGCGGCTGCTCAAGTCCGTCAAGCCGCTGCGGTTTCTGCTGTTCCTGACCTTCTTGCTCAACCTGTTTTTCTCCACCGGTACCACGGTATGGGTGCAGTGGGGGTTCCTGCGTATCACGCAGGAAGGGTTCCTGACCGCGGTGCATTTCAGCATGCGCCTGGTGTTCCTGGTGGCAGGCACATCGCTGCTGACCCTCACCACATCGCCTGTGGCGCTGAGCGACGGACTTGAAAAGCTCCTCAGCCCCCTCAAGATCATCCATTTTCCCGCGCATGAGCTGGCCATGATGATGACCATCGCCCTTCGCTTCATCCCCACGCTGATTGAGGAAGCGGACAAGATCATGAAGGCCCAGATGGCCCGCGGCGCGGATTTTGAGAGCGGAAACCTGCTCAAGCGCGCCAAGGCCATGATTCCTCTGCTGGTGCCGCTGTTCGTCAGCGCTTTCCGCCGTGCGGGCGATCTGGCCATGGCCATGGAGGCGCGCTGCTACCACGGCGGCGAAGGCCGCACCCGTCTGCGCGTGCTGCGCTACACACAAAGCGACCTGTGGGCCCTGCTGGCCACCGTGGGAACGCTGCTGGCGACCATCTTTGCCGGGATGTGGCTGAAATGAACGGGCTGCCCCCCATCGTCAAGGAGCGTCCACCGGAGGGCACACGCCGCGTGCTGCTCACCGTCAGCTATGACGGCACGTCCTATGCCGGCTGGCAGTGGCAGGACAACGCCCTGAGCGTGCAGCAGGTGCTGGAGGAAGCCCTGGCCCGTCTGACCGGCGAAAAAACGCGCGTGACCGGCGCCAGCCGTACCGATGCCGGGGTTCACGCCCTGGGCCAGCGTGCCCATTTCGATACCGCAAGCCGCATTCCTCCCGACAAGTATCCCTTTGCGCTCAACACGCTGCTTCCTCCCGATATTCGCGTTCTGGAGGGGTTTGCGGTCCCTGCCGATTTTCATGCGCGCTTCGATGCGCGCGGCAAGCGCTATACCTACCGCATTCACAACGCGCCGCACGCCAGCGCGCTCATGCGTAGCCTTACCGCGCACGTGCCCCGGCCGCTGGACATGGACCGCATGAGCAACAGCCTTCCCGCGCTGCTGGGAACGCACGACTTTGCGGCTTTTCAGGCATCGGGCGGCACAGCCAGGACCACCGTGCGCACCCTGAGGGAGGCCTCCCTGCGCCGGGAAGGCCCGCTCATCACCCTCACCGTACGGGGCAATGCCTTTTTATACAACATGGTGCGCATCATCGCGGGCACGCTGGTGGATATCGGCACGGGACGGCTTTCTCCGGACGCTTTTGCCCGCGCGCTGAACGGCGGCAGCCGGCTGGACCTGGGCGCCACAGCGCCCGCCTGCGGACTGGAACTCACGGCCGTGGAATATGATAACGATCCCGCGCAAGCAGGAATTTTGTCCCATCAAAACGAAATGTAAAAGGCAGGAGGCCCCTGCCCTCCCGACGCAGCAGCGCGTCCCTGACATTAGCCGCAAAATAGAGAAAGTGAGTGACCCGACCATGACAAACTACATCCTCAGCTGTTGCTCCACCGCGGACTTGAGCGAACAGCACTTCCAAGAGCGCGATATTCATTACATCTGCTTTCATTATATGTTAAACGGCAAATCCTATAGTGACGATCTGGGCAAAACCATGTCCTTTGACGCCTTCTATCAGGCGATGGCCGACGGCGCGGAGACCCGCACCTCTCAGGTCAATGTGGATGAATACGTGGCATATTTTACTCCCTTTTTGGAAGGCGGGCAGGATATTTTGCACGTAACGCTGTCCAGCGGTATCTCCGGCACCTACAATTCCGCCTGCCTCGCCCGTGACGAGCTGTCGGCCAAGTATCCGGAACGCAAGATCTACGTGGTGGATTCGCTGGGCGCCTCTTCCGGCTACGGCCTGCTGATGGACAAGCTGGCCGATCTGCGCGACGGGGGTATGGCTTTGGAGGAGCTGCGCGACTGGACCGAGCGCAACCGCCTCAAGCTGCATCACTGGTTCTTCTCCACCGATTTGACCTTCTACGTGCGCGGTGGACGCATTTCCAAGGCAAGCGGCTGGTTCGGCACGATGCTTCATATCTGCCCCCTGCTCAACATGGATGATCTGGGCCGGCTGATTCCCCGCTTCAAGATTCGCGGCAAGAACAAGGTGATTCGTGAAATTGCCGAGCGCATGGTGGAGCATGCCCAGGACGGGCCGAACTACAGCGGCAAGTGCTACATCTCCAACTCCGCCTGCATGGAGGACGCGCAGGCCGTAGCGCGTCTGGTGGAGGAGCGCTTTCCCAAGCTCAACGGCAAGGTGGAAATCAACAGCATCGGCACCACCATCGGCAGC
>UQEF01000043.1 GCA_900540045.1 uncultured Eubacteriales bacterium
GCGAAGCGGTCGTTTTCGCCGGTCAGCTTCATTTCAAAGCCTACGGACGACCGGCTCATCACATACCATACGATCAGTGCCACCGCTGCGGCATAGAACACGCCGGTGGTCAGGTTGCTCAGCTTGATGAGCGGCGTGAAGGCCGCCTCCGCCATGATGCTGTCCGTGCCGGTGGCGATGCCGCGCTCGGCGGTCTTGAGCGGACCGTTGGCCAGGTAGCTGCAAAAGTAGATGGCCACGGAATTGAGCATGATGGTGGTGATGACCTCGTCCACCTTCCACTTGACCTTCAGCGCGCCGGGCAGCAGGGCGTACAGTCCGCCCGCCGCCATGGCCGCCAGCAGCGCCAGCAGCGTGACCAGCCACGCGGGCGCGTCCAGCTGCGCGCCCACCACGGCCGCCGCCATGGCCCCAAGGTAGAGCTGCCCCTCGCCGCCGACATTGAACACGCCCGCCTTGGCCGCCAGACTCATGGCCAGGCCCGTCAGACACAGGGTCACGGTCTTGGCCAGGGTGTTTCCAATGGCGCGGGGCTTGCCCAGCGCCCCTTCGATCAGCGCGCCATAGCCTTCGATGGGATTGTGGCCGCACACCAGCATGATGGCCGCGCCCACCGCCAGCGCCAGCAGCACCGCGGTAAGCAGCGAAACCAGATAATCCCGCGTCAGCTTCTGTGTGGGCTTGAGGCGCGCCAGCGCCCGCAGGGACTGCATCCATCCGCTCATCGCGCCTCCGCCTCCGTTGTATCCTGACGGCCCCCCGTCATGTAGTATCCGATCTCTTCCCTCGTCACGTCCGCCGTGCGGAAGCGGCCCGTTACCTTGCCCTCAAACACCGTAACCAGCCGGTCGCTCAGACGCATCAGCTCGTCCAGATCCGCGCTGATGAGCAGCACGGCGCAGCCCTGGTCCCGCTTTTCCACGATGCGCTCGTGGATAAACTCCGTCGCGCCGATGTCCACGCCTCGCGTGGGCTGGCACACCAGCAGCACGGGCGATCCGAAGGAAAACTCGCGGGCCAGCACGACCTTCTGCATGTTGCCGCCGCTGAGGGACCCGGCAGGCTCGTCCACGCCGGAGGTGCGGATATCAAAGGTGCGGGTCAGCTCCTGCGCGTATTTCTTCATCTGCCCGCGCCTGAGGTGGATACCCAGGCGGCTGAACGCCGGCGTGCGCTGCTTGCCCACAATCAGATTTTCGGCCACGCTGGCCTTCACGTCCATGCCGGTGGAGATGCGGTCCTCCGGGATATAGCTCAGGCCCGCCTCCCGGATGCGTCCGGGGGTCTGGCCGGTCACGTCGCGCCCACAGAGGGTGACGCTGCCGCCCATGACGGGCCGCATGCCCGCCACGCACTCGGCCAGCTCGGTCTGGCCGTTGCCCTCCACGCCGCACACGCCGACCACCTCGCCCGCGCGCACGGTCAGGTCCATGCCGCGAAGCGCCGGAAGGCCCCGGTCGCCCAGCGCGCACAGGCCGCGGATGACCAGGCGCTCCTCCCCTGCCGCCTGTCCGCCGGGCAGGTCGCCGAAAAGCACGTCGCGCCCCACCATCAGCGAGGCGATCTCCCGCTCGCTGGTATCGCGCGTCTCCATGACCTTTTCCAGTCTGCCGCGCCGCATCACGCCCACGCGGTCGCTCACGCGCATCACCTCGGGGAGACGGTGCGTGATGAGGATGACGGTCATGTTTTTCTCCTCCACCACGCGACGGATGACCTCAAACAGCTCCTCGGCCTCCTGCGGGGTGAGGACGGCGGTCGGCTCGTCCAGAATCAGCACATCCGCGCCTGTTCGCAGCGCCTTGAGGATTTCCACGCGCTGCTGGATGCCCACGCTCAGGTCGCGCACCACATCGCCCGGCTCCACCTTCAGCCCGTATTCGGCCGAGAGCCTGCGCACCGTTTCCTCCGCCTCATGCCCATCGTAAAACAGACCGCGCCGGGGCTCGTGCCCCAGCATGACGTTCTGCGCCACGGAAAAGCTGGGCACCAGCTTGAAATGCTGGTGCACCATGCTCACACCCATGCGCATGGCGTTTTCCGGCCCATGCTGGGGACCGGTCGGTTTTCCCTTGATGTAAATTTCCCCCAGCGTAGGCGCCTGCAGGCCGTAGAGCAGGTTCATCAGCGTGGATTTGCCCGCGCCGTTCTCCCCCACCAGCGCAAACACCTCGCCCCGGCGGATGGTCAGGCTCACGTCATCATTGGCGAGCGTGCCGGGGTAGTGCTTGCTCACATGGGAAAAGCGGACGATCTCCGCACCCGTTGCAGCGTCGTTCATCGGTTATTCCTCCGGCTCATCTTCCGTATACAACAGCAGCACCGTGTCCATGCCCGCATCCACGATGTCTGCGGGGACGAAAACGCTCTGCGCCGTGATCGTGTCCTGACCCGTCTGGGCAAAGGCTGTCAGGATGTCCACATCCGTGCCATAGTCCGTCACCAGCAGCAGGGGCGAAAAGTCCTCGGGCATAACCATGGTTTGACTTACCATCAGCACATTGGACGCCGCCAGCCATTCGGCGCCCGCTTGCCCGGTGAGCAGGCTGGGCATCAGCAGCGCCAGCCGCATCTTCAGCTCCGCCTGTGCCGTGTCGCTCAGCTCCGGCATATCGGCGCCCTGCGCGGCTGCAAAATCCTCAAATGCGGATTCATCGCGCAGCACAAAGCGCCTGCGTTCCTGAACCTCGCACCCGGCGTTGCCCGCCATGCGCTCCACATGGCTCATCAGCTCCGAGCTGCCGGTGAACATCTCCACATATGCCCGCTCCCCAGCCAGCGCCGTCATGCGCGCGCACAGCGCGTCCGCCGTATCGTCCGCCCAGTCCGCCCGCGCGCATCCGCACAGCAGCGTCAGGCAGAGCAGCACGGCAGCGGCCATCCGTTTCCGGTTCATGCGCATCTCCTCCGTTTGGCAAAGGCCCCTTGCGCGGCAAACGCCTGCAAGGGGCCTTGATTTTTTCCATGGCGGTTCAGCGGGTGCTCTCGACCTCGATTTCGCCCGCAATAATCTTTTCGGCCAGGGCCTCCACCTCGGCCTTGAGCTCGTCGGATACCTGCTGGGTCATGGTGTCGTCGCCATACCCCAGGCCGACCAGGCCGCTGGACATGTCGGCGTTCCAGATGGTGCCGCCGTCGAACACGCCGTCCTCCAGGTAATTGCTGATCACATCATACACGCTGTCGCCCACGCGCTTGAGCATGGAGCAGATGATAACGTCGGGATTGATGTACTTCTGGTCGCTGTCCACGCCCACGGCGTACTTTCCCTGCTCCTGCGCGGCCTCAAACACGCCCAGGCCGGTCTTGCCCGCCACGGCGTACACCACGTCCGCACCCTGGCTGTAGAGCGAAAGCGCCGCTTCCTTGCCCTTGTCGGGCGCCTCATAGTCGTCGGTATAGACGGGGTCAAGCACGGTGCCGTCGGGGTTGGCATAGAGCGCGCCCTGCTTGTAGCCCACGACGAAGTTGTTGATGGTATCGCTGTTCTCGCCGCCGATCACGCCCACGATGCCGCTCTGAGCCAGCTTCATGGCCACATAACCCGCCAGGAAGCTGCCTTCGTTTTCGGCATAGGTGATGGACAGCAGGTTGTCGCCCACGCCATCCAGGCCGTTATCCACAAAGATGAATTTGGTATCGGGCATTTCGGGCACGACCGCAGTCAGCCCATCCCAGAACTGCCAGCCCACGGCCACCACCACGTCGCTCTGCTCGGCGGCCTCCACCAGCGCCACCTGATACATGCTGGCGTCGCTCTTGCACTCCACCACGCTGCCGATTACGCCGTAGTCGGCCTCCAGCCGCTTGAGGCCCTCGTTCGCACTGTCATAAAAGCCAAGATCGCCCAGCGTTTCAGCGATGCACAGGGATACCCGCAGCTCGCCGCCGTCCTCAGCCTGTCCCATGGCGGTGAGTCCCAAAGTCAAAAGCATCGCCAGGCACAGAAGCAAAGAGAGGATTTTTTTCATTACATTCGTCCATCCTTTCCGTCTGATAGGGTCGCTCATCCATGCGTCCATTATACTATGGTGCCTTTGCTTTCGCAAGGCTTTTCGGCGGCAAAACGCCTGGGGTTCAGCGCGCCAAATTTTGCCGTGCACAGCCCCTCATCAAAGCAGCTCCCTGCACGCAGGGCGCAATGTTTTGCGTTCCGGGCATATGGCGGCACCCTTTTGGCGCCGCGTTTTTGGCCTTGAGAACAGACAAAAGCAGGAGGAGCGCCTGTGCGCTCCTCCTCGTTCCAAATCAGCGGTACAGCATCTCCTCACGCTTGGGGCCGGTGGAGATCATGTGAATGGGTACCTGAAGCTCCTTTTCAATAAAAGTGATGTAGTTTTGGCAGTTTTCAGGCAGTTTGTCCCATTCGGTCACACCGCGCACGTCGCACTTCCAGCCGGGCAGCAGCGTATAAACCGGCTTGCAGCGCATCAGCGTGGGCGTGGAGGGGAAATCCGTAATGGTTTTGCCATCAACCTCATATGCTGTGCACACGGGGATCTGGTCCAGGTAGCCCAGCACGTCCAGGTTGGTCATGACGGCCTCGGTCGCGCCCTGCACCATGCAGCCGTAGCGCGTGGCCACAGCGTCGAACCAGCCTACCCGGCGCGGGCGGCCCGTAGTGGCGCCGTATTCGCCCGCGTCGCCGCCCCGGTCGCGCAGCTCCTTGGCCTCCTCGCCAAACAGCTCCGTGGTGAAGGGACCCGCGCCGACGCAGCTGGAGTATGCCTTGGTGACGCAGTACACATCCTTGATGGCGCTGGCGGGCACACCCGCGCCCACCGTGCCGTAGCCGGCCAGCGGAGAGGAGGAGGTGGTGTAGGGATAGATGCCGTGGTCAGGGTCGCGCAGGCTGCCCAGCTGGCCCTCCAGCAGCACCGTCTTGCCCTCCTTGAGCGCCTTGTGCAGGTAGAGGGTGGTGTCGATTACCATGGGACGGATGCGTTCGCCCAGGTCCCTGACGTGGGCAATGAGCGCCTCCAGGTCGATAGGCGGCTTATGGTAGAGGTTGGAAAGCGTCACATTCTTCTGCTCCACGGCGCTGAAAAGGCGCTGGCGCAAAATCTCCTCGTCATAGATCTGGCAGACCTGAATGCCGATCTTGAGGTACTTGTCGCCATAGAACGGCGCGATGCCGCTCTTGGTGGAGCCAAACCCGGCCTTGCCCAGGCGCTCTTCCTCAAAGCGGTCAAAGTCCACATGGTAGGGCAGCATCACCTGCGCCCGGTCGGAGATATACAGCTTGGGCTTGGGAACCCCGCGCTGGACCACGCTGTCGTACTCGGCGAGCAGCTTTTCGATGTCCAGGGCCACGCCCGGTCCGATGATGTTGGCAATGTTCTGATGGAAAACGCCCGACGGAAGCAAATGCAGGGCGAACTTGCCATAGTTGTTGATGATGGTATGCCCCGCGTTGGCTCCGCCCTGAAAGCGCACGACAACGTCGCTGCGTTCGGCCAGCACGTCGGTGATCTTGCCCTTGCCCTCGTCGCCCCAGTTTGCGCCTACGATGCTACGGACCATAAAAATGATCCCCTTTCCGATGGTTTTTCCACGCCGCCCGGCGGCGCGGAAGCAGGGCTGATGCCCCATCTTTCTTTATACTATACCGTGTATGGAATGTCAAGCAAGCAGGAGGAAAACCACATGTCAAAAAAGCGTATCGCCCTTCTTCTGGCCCTGATGCTGTTCACAGCCCCCTATGCCCTGGCTCAGCCGTACCAGGACGGCGTCTACCGCGACCTGGGGGCCGGGTATAATGACGAGGTGGTAGTGACCGTCACTGTACGCGGCGGCGAGATGACCGAACTGACCGCCGAAAACCGGCGTGGCGGGGAAAAGAGCGAATACTTCGTCAAGGCTGAGGAGGGGCTTTCCAAGGCCATTCTGGAAAAGCAATCCATCGACGGGGTGGACGCGGTGGCAGGAGCGACCGGCACCAGCGACAGCATCCTCGCCGCGATGAGAGGCATTCTGGAGCAAATGGCGTATACAGGCCCCACCGAGGACGGCGGAATGGCCACCGCCGCCCCGCAGACCACCCCCGCGGAGGGCGTGCCCGAAGTAACCGCATCGCCCGCTCAGACCTGATTACTCCACGATCTGCGACACGTCCACCCAGCCCGCGGCGTGCGAGGCTGCCTCCAACTGGGGCAACGTAACCTCCACGGCGCTGTTGGGGGTACCGGCGGCGGGAAACACCGTATCGAAGCGCTTAAGCGATTCGTCCAGATAGACCTTCACGCCCTCCGGAGCCAGAAACGGACACACGCCGCCCACCGGGAAGCCCGTCAGCTCGGCCACCTGCTCGTGGCCGAGCATTTTGGCCTTCTGATGAAAGGCCGCCTTAAACTTTGAGTTGTTCACCTTGGCATCGCCCGCCAGCACAATCAACACGGGCGCGCCGTCCACCAGAAAGCTCATCGTCTTGGCGATGCGGCGCGGTTCGCACCCCACGGCCACCGCCGCCAGCTCCACTGTGGCGCTGGATACGTCAAATTCCAGAGCGTTCAGTCCCAACCCGGCCAGATAGGCCTTTACCTGCTCAAAACTCATCGTTTGTCATCCTTTCCGTCATGGTGCGCTACGGCTGCGGAGTCGTGCGCATACACAGATAGCTCAGCGGCAGAGAAACCGCCGCCGCGCCCAGCTGAATCCATTGCCACTGTTCCACCACGAACTGCGCCACCCGCGCAAGCCACTGCATCCACTCAAGGCCCATGGCCAGGATCTCCGTTTCCGTACCGCTTTCCAGGATAACGGCTGTCTCGCGGACAAAAGGCATGAGCATGAGCATGACGCACACGAAGGGCACGCCGAGCACCACCGCCAGCGTCAGCCCACGCCCGCGCCTGAGGCAGCAGGCCAGCAGATAGAACAGGCAGGTCCACTCCAAAAGCCACAAAAGCTGCTGCGGCAACCCTTCCAGCGACTCCCGCAGGGTATGGCCCAGCAGCGCCGCGCCCGTTGGCAGAGCGTCCGTATAGGCCGTCAGGGTGAAGCGGGCCGGCATCGTGCGGGAGAGAAGCAGGACCGTTCCCCCCGTCGCCAGGTTAATCAGCAGCGTGCCCATCAAAAATGCCGCCGCACCCAAAAACAACGCCAGCACATTGCTCAGCCACACCGGAAAGCGCGCCGTGCCAAACCGGAGCAAAAACCGTGTGCGGCTGTGCGCCGCCAGGCAGGCGCATACCAGCAGCAGCGCCATGGTCAGGGAAAAATCGGACGACACGCCGGCCATATTCAGATCGCCCGCGCCCGCCAGGGCCGCGGCAATCGCGATCGCGTTGCCTGCCAGCAAAACCAGCAGGCCCCATCCAATCAGCCGACCCATCCACGCCCGGTGATACCGCATGGCGCCCAGGAAGCGCGAGCGCCGCATCCATCCCGCATGTTCAACCGGCA
This sequence comes from uncultured Eubacteriales bacterium, assembly GCA_900540045.1. Lineage (GTDB taxonomy): Bacteria > Bacillota > Clostridia > Christensenellales > Aristaeellaceae > Limiplasma > Limiplasma merdipullorum. The sequence goes on from UQEF01000043.1 coordinate 7,405, forward strand.
TCGCGCTCCGCCTCCTTTCCTTCGGTCAAAAGCACAAACAGCCTCTGCAGGCTCACCGGCGCGGTCTGCACCCGGCCGCAGGCCCGAATGCGTTCGGCGTCCTCCGGCGCGTTCAGGCGCGTATAACGCACCAAAGTCCCGGCCACCTCTTCTTCCCGCAGGACCGCAAGACCCGCCGTCGCGGCGCGCACCTCCTCCGCCGAGCCCGATACGCACAGATACAGCCGCGTCATCTCCTCCGGCGAGCCCTGGGCCAGCAGCCGCCCGCCGTCGATCATCACGGCGTAATCCAGGGTGCGTGCAACCTCGTCAATCAGGTGTGTGCTGATCAGAAAGGTGCGCTCCGGCTCCCTCCTGTGCGCCGCCACGACCTCGTCATAAAACCGTTCACGCATCACCGCGTCCAGGCCGAGGCTCGGCTCGTCAAATATGGTCAGCTCCGCCCCGGAGGCCAGGCCCGTGCACAGGAGCAATGCCGTCTGCATGCCGCGGCTGTATCCCTTGAGCGGCTTTTTCAGCGGCAGCCCAAACAGCGGCATCAGCCGTCCCGCCTGTTCTTCCTGCCAGGAAGGAAACAGGCATCGGCACACGGCGAGAAACTCGGCGGCATTTTTCAAGCCACCAAAGTCCGGCGTATCTCCGATCAGGCACAGGCGGCCCAGCGTTTCCATCCCCACCGGCGCGCCCATCAGCTCGGCCTGCCCGCCCGTCTGCCGCAGCTGGCCGCTTACAATGCGCAGCAACGTGCTTTTTCCCGCGCCGTTTCGGCCCAGAAGGCCCGCTACCCGGCCCGCGGCCACCGAAAAATCCAGGCCGTCCAGCGCCACAGCCCGACCAAAGCGCTTTGTAAGGCCACATGCGCGGACGGCAGGTGCAACATTGGTTCCCATCATGATAAAATCCTTTCAAAAAACGAATGCGGGAGAAAGGCGCGCACACCTCTCCCCCGCGTCGCCGCTTATTTCACAATCAAATTGCACAGGCGACCCGGCACAAAGATCACCTTTGCAATGGCTTTCCCGCCCACGATCTGCTGGATATCCGCGCGCTGGGGAAGCTCTTTCTCCGCCTGCTCGCGAGTCATGTCCGGCGAGACCATAATGCGGCCGCGCACCTTGCCATTGACCTGCACGCCGATTTCCACCTCGGTGCGCTTCATGGCCTTTTCGTCGTAGGTGGGCCAGGGCTCGCGCGCGAGGCCGCTGCCAAAGCCCATCTGCTCCCACATCTCCTCGCAGATGTGCGGGGCCACGGGGCTGAGCAGGAGAATCAGCGTGCGCAGCTCCTCGCGGGTGCAGCCGCCGGCGGCGTAGAACTCGTTAACCAGCGACATCATGGCGGCGATGGCCGTGTTGTACTTCATGGCCTCGTAGTCCTCGCCCACCTTCTTGATGGTCTCATGCATCAGCGGGGTGAGTGCCTTGGAGTAGCCCTCGCCGGGCAAAATCATGTCCTGAAGCCGCCACACACGGTCCAGGAAGCGGCGGCAGCCGCGAGCGCCGTTGGTGGACCACGGGATGGCCTGATCGAAGGCGCCCATGAACATCTCATAGAGGCGGAAGGCATCCGCGCCCAGCTCATTGACGATGTCGTCGGGGTTGATGACGTTGCCGCGGGACTTGGACATCTTCTCGTTGTTCTCTCCCAGAATCATGCCGTGGCTGGTGCGCTTCTGGTACGGCTCCGGGGCCTTGACCAGCCCCAGGTCATGCAAAAACAGGTGCCAGAACCGGCTGTAGAGCAGGTGCAGCGTGGTGTGCTCCATGCCGCCGTTGTACCAGTCCACGGGCATGAAGTAATCCAGCGCCTCCTGGCTGGCAAATTCCTTGTCGTTATGCGGATCGCAGTAGCGAAGGAAGTACCAGCTGGAACCTGCCCACTGGGGCATGGTATCGGTTTCGCGCTTGGCAGGGCCGCCGCACTTGGGGCAGGTGGTATTGACCCAGTCGGTCATGGTTGCCAGGGGGCTTTCGCCGCTGTCGGTGGGCTCGTAGTTTTCCACGTCGGGCAGGAGTACGGGCAGGTCGCTCTCCGGCACGGGCACGGTACCGCAGTGCGGGCAGTGCACCACGGGGATGGGCTCGCCCCAGTAGCGCTGGCGGCTGAACACCCAGTCACGCAGCTTGTAGTTGACCTTGCGCTCGCCCAAGCCCTTTTCCACCAGCCAGTCGATGATCTTCTTCTTGGCGTCGGCCACGCGCAGGCCGTTGAGGAAATCGCTGTTGCACAGCACGCCGTCCACGATATCGGTATAGGCTTCCTTGGTGATGTCGCCACCCGAAACCACCTCCACCATGGGGATGCCAAACTTGGTGGCGAACTCCCAGTCACGGGTGTCATGCGCAGGCACGGCCATGATGGCGCCGGTACCATAGCTCATGAGCACATAGTCGCTGACCCAGATGGGGATCTCCTTGCCATTGACAGGGTTGACGGCGCGGATGCCGTCGATCTGAACGCCGGTCTTGTCCTTTGCCAGCTCCGTGCGCTCAAAGTCGCTCTTCTTGGCAGCCTCGTCGCGGTAGGCGGCGATGGCGGCGTAGTTGGCGATCTCATCCTTGTACTTCTCGATGAGCGGATGTTCGGGGCTCACAACCATGTAGGTCGCGCCAAAGAGCGTATCGGGCCGGGTGGTAAACACGCGCAGCTTCTCGTCCTTGCCGGCGAGCTGGAAGTCCACCTCCGCGCCCTCGCTGCGGCCGATCCAGTTGCGCTGCTGGGTCTTGACCGCGTCGATGAAATCGACATGGTCCAGCCCGTCCAGCAGTTTCTGCGCGTACTTGGTGATGCGCAGCATCCACTGGCTCTTGACCCGCCGCACCACCTGGCTGCCGCAGCGCTCGCACACGCCGCCCACGACCTCTTCGTTGGCCAGGCCGCACTTGCAGCCGGTGCACCAGTTGATGGGCATCTCGGCCTTGTAAGCCAGGCCGTTTTCCAGCAGTTTCAGGAAAATCCACTGGGTCCATTTATAGTAGGAAGGATCGGTGGTGTTGACCTCACGCGTATAGTCGAAGCTGAAACCCAGGCGCTGGAGCTGCTCGCGGAAGTGGTCGATGTTCTTTTTGGTAACCACGGCAGGATGGACCTTGTTTTTGATGGCATAGTTCTCCGTGGGCAGGCCAAAGGCGTCGTACCCGATGGGGTAAAGGACGTTGTAGCCCTCCATGCGGCGCTTGCGGGCGATGATGTCCAGCGCCGTGTTGGAACGCGGATGGCCCACATGCAGGCCATTTCCGCTGGGGTAGGGGAACTCGATGAGGCAATAGTATTTGGGCTTGCCGCTGGGAAACTCGGCATTGAACACGCCGCTGTCCAGCCAACGCTTCTGCCATTTCTTTTCAATCTGTTCGGGGTTGTACGCGGGACGCTGTTGCATGGATGCTCTCTCCTTTTGGCTGTTTTTACGGCCTGTTATTGTTAATGCCAGAGATCGTCAGGGGTAATTTCATAGGCGCGGGTATACCAGTATTCAAAGATTGGCGACAGCTGAGGGAAGGCCTGTTCAAATCTGGCTCTATCGCTTTCGGATACAAAAACGACCAGCTTCGGGGGCAGGTTTTCAGCTGCAAAGGCGGTCCTTGACGTTCCCCATGGGTATACGGTGAGAACCGTAGAGCCGTCCCACTCGCCCAGATTCAGCGGAGCGACCGTCAATTCGGCATCCGTCAGCTCCATCATCACAGTAGCGTACCAGTATGGGGCCAACGCGTGCGTATAGCCGTTCTGTTTCATGAAATCGATATAGACGCGGGCCGTGTCCACCAGATGAAGGTCCTGCCATGACAGGCCGGTCCAGTCATCCATGTCCCATTGATCCACCGTGAGATAATAAAGGGTATATGCGCCCTGAAACAGGAAGCACGCGCAGGTCAGAAGAATCAGCAGCTTTCTGCACGCAGACGCCGCGTGGTCCTTCAGCCGGGCAAGCTCCGAGGCCAGCACCGGATAGGCGAACGCCACGACTGGCACATAGTACAGCTGATAATACCGGGAAGTTGAATCGAAGATGAAAACCAGGGTGGTGGTTACAAACGATGCGAAGAGGAGGCTCGGAGCCATTCGTTCCGCGACGGGCGCGCGCGTGTTCCAGATGTTTGCCGCCGATACGCAAAGCAGGTAGCCAAAGCTCATAAGCGCCGCAAGCAGCGATACGCCTGTCAGGCCGATCAGCGGCAGGGTGGAGCTTCTCACCCCGGAGGCGACGAGCCAGGCGTTAAAGATGCTGGTGTAATGCTCCGGCTTTTCTGCAGGGAAGAAAAAGGTGGATGACGCATCCGAGATATCGTAGAAGGGCAGCAGCACCTTGATATTCAAGACATAGCCGATTGCAAAGAACAGGCAGCTGCCCATCAGAATCCACACCAGCCGCATGGCGTCACTTCTGAAGAAGGACGGCTCCTCTCCGAGCAGGCGGCCGTTTTCCCACCGGTAGCGGCGCAGCGTGAGCAAAACCTGCACCGCGGCAAACGCCAGCATGGGCGCTCCCAGAATCATCATATGCCGGACGCCGTTAAGGCCGACATAAAGCCACAAAGCCGCCAGAAGGCAGGCAGGCAAAACCGCCTTGCGCGCGCTGCGCGCCTCCATCAGCCACAGCGTGAAGCCAACCATCCAAAAGGCGTTGGTCAGATAGAGGGCATAGTACAGATGGTAGACCACGATGCGGGCATAGGGAACGCTGAAGGGCAGAAGCAGCAGCGCGGCGGCAATGGCTCTGACGCGCAGGGAGCCGATATGCGCCCGGCGGCACAGGAAGAAGAATGAAAGCACATAGAGTGCCTGTACCAATAGCGTTCCGCAAATGCGTACCAAGGACCAGTCGTCGGAAAAGAGGAAAAACAGCCCGAATACCGCGTTGACATCCAGCAGCCGCACTTCCGTTGTACCATACATCGCATTGGTAAATGGATTGCGCTCCTGTGCGATTATCAGTCCGCGATATAGGTATTCGGATGCATCCCCGTCCAATATGTTGTGAGCGATGAACACATCCATCCCGATCGTGAGCAGTATGACAGCGGCAAAGAAAATCCAGTGCCACTGTCTTAACACGCCCCTGAAACAGGCCTTCATCCCCGTTTCCCCCTACTCGTATGGTATCCCCTTACCCCCGCAGCAGCTCAATGCCCTTGTCGATCCGGCGCAGGCTTTCATCCCTGCCCAGCAGGTAGGCGATCTCGGTCGCGCCGCCGGGGGTGGAAGCCTGACCGGAAAGGGCCGTGCGCACGGGCCACATCATCTGGCCGGTCTTGAGCCCGTTTTCGGCGGCCAGCGCCATCAGGCAATCCTTGACGGCCTCCTCGGTAAAGGATTCCAGCGAAGCCATCGCAGGCCGGGCCAGCTCCAGCGCGCGCAGGGCCACGACGCTGTCGGTTTTCATTTTCTTGTGGGTGTAAAGCTCCACGCCATACTCCGGCAGTTCGGCCAAAAAGCGCACCATATCCGGCACCCGGTCAAAGACCTCGGTGCGGGTATGCATCAGCTCGGCCAGACGGCGGTAGTCGATGCCCTTGCCTGCCAGCACGCGGTCAAACCACGGCGTTGCCATGGCCAGATACTCCTCAAAGGGCATGCGGGTGATGTACTCATGGTTGAACCAGACCAGCTTCTCGGTGTTGAAGATGGCCGGCGCCTTGCTAAGCCCCTTGAGGTCAAAGGCCTGCACCAGCTCGTCCAGCGTGAAAAACTCCCGCTCGTCCCCCGGACTCCAGCCCAGAAGCGCGATAAAGTTGATGATCGCGTCGCGCACATAGCCCTGGGCCAGCAGGTCCTCGAAGCTGGGGTCGCCGTAGCGCTTGCTGAGCTTGCGGGTGGCGTCCTTCATGACGGGGCTGAGGTGGATATAGATGGGCGGCTCCCAGCCAAAGGCCTCGTAGAGCAGGTTGTACTTGGGCGCGGAGCTCAGATACTCGGTGCCGCGCATGACATGGGTGATGCCCATGAGGTGGTCGTCGATGACGTTGGCAAAGTTATAGGTGGGCAGACCGTCGGCCTTGATGAGCACGTTGTCGTCCAGCGTATCGCAGGGGGCCTCGACGTGGCCGTAGAGCGCGTCGTCAAAGCTGGCCGTTCCGGTGAGGGGAATGTTCTGCCGGATGACGAACGGCTCGCCGCTCTGCATGCGGCGCAGGGCCTCCTCCTTGGGAATGTTCAGGCAGTGCTTGTCATACTTCCACTGCTCGCCGCGGGCCGTGGCCGCGTCGCGCCGGGCCTGGAGCTCCTCCTTGGTACAAAAGCACGGATAGGCGGCGCCGCTCTCCACCAGCTGCATGGCATAGGGCAGGTAGATGCCGCGCCGCTGGGTCTGGATGTAGGGGCCGTAGTCGCCGCCGACATCCGGGCCCTCGTCGTATTCCAGCCCCGCCTCCCGCAGGCTCTTGTAGATCAGCTCCACCGCGCCGGGCACCTCGCGTTCCTGATCGGTGTCCTCGATGCGCAGGATGAACTTGCCCCCGTTCTTCTTGGCGAACAGGTAGGTGTAGAGGGCGGTGCGCAATCCGCCCAGGTGCAGATAGCCCGTGGGGCTGGGCGCGAACCGGGTACGTACGGTCATGGGGAGCCTCCTTTATGATGAACAGGAATTGGATTTCAGGCATCCAACTTATATATTATATCCAGAAACAAAAATTTGTCGATGGTCTTTGACAACAAGTCTTGCATCCAACGCTCCGTGCTTGACAAGCGCACTTTGCTCGCTTATCATTTGATCATCCTCAAGAACTTTGAAACGCAGAAAGGATGCGGTCCGTTATGAAGGCGCTGCTGCGGCTCCTCTACGCAGCGGCCATGGGCGTCACCCTTGCGCTGCTGCTGTTTTGGGAACACCTGGAATACATCTACAAACGCGAATTTGCCTTGAGCAATGCCGCCCTGCTTGCGCTGGACGCGGTGGTGTTGGCGTTGCTGGCGGCCGCCGCCGTCCTCATGCGCCGCAAAGGGAGATTGTCTTTTCCTTTGAGCAGCCACGCCGCAAGGGCGGCGCGCATTTTGATGGCAGCTGTGCTCTTTGGCGCGCAGCTTGCTCTGTGCCTCAACAACCTGTTCGAGGCGGGCTGGGATGTGGCGGGCATTGTGGAGAGTACGCGAGTGCTGGCTAACGGCGGCGTGTTGCAGCATGATTATTATTCCATGTATCCCAACAACCTCATGAGCGTCTATCTCTATGGTGTAGTCAGCCTGCTGCTCAAAGCGACCGGCCTGTGGGAAACGATCGGCTTTCCGGTAGATATCGGAGCTTTCAGCATTCTTAACTGCATCCTGAGCAGCCTGACCGGCATCCTGCTGTGGCGCTGTGCGCGCCGGCTGACATGCAGCAAAGGTACCGCCGATATCGTATGGCTCCTTTATGCCGGGCTGATCGGCCTGTCGCCATGGCTGATTGTGCCCTATTCCGATTCACTCTCTTTGCTGTTTCCCACGTTGCTGCTCTCCATCAGCCTGCATCCCTTCAGACGGAGTTGGACACGCTGGAGCCTGCTGGGCGCCGTGGGCGCACTGGGCTACGCTGTCAAGCCGCAGGGCGCAGTCATGCTGATTGCCATCATTCTTGGGCGGCTGATCTGCGATGTACTGCCCGTATGGCACGGACGCACATCCGGCAGGATTCGCCAGTGGGCCTGCGCCGGCTTGGCGCTGTGCCTAACCGCCGTCGTATGCTTTGGGCTCATCGGCGGGTTGGCCCCTCTGTTCGGCTTTAAGCTTGCTCCGGAAGAGGCGCTTGGCGCGCCGCATTTTCTGATGATGGGCCTCAACCAGGAAACCAACGGCAGCTACTACCGGTGGGACGTAAGCTATTCCGTATCCTTTCCCACCCGCTGGGAACGGTTAAAGGCAAATATCGACCTTGCGCTGCACCGCGTCCTGTGGATGGGGCCGGGAGATCTGGCGCTGCATGAGGCCAAAAAGGCGCTGGTCAATTTCAACGACGGAACCTTCGCCTGGAAGATGGACGGCGGTGAGCGCTTTTCCATCAGCGGCGGTCCCGTCTTTCCCGCGGAACACGAGCTTATCTGGAGCACGGCGCTGCAGGCGCTGTGGCTTGGCGTCCTGGGCGGGTGCCTTCTCTATGCCTTCGCAGCGGCGGACCGCAATAGCGTGACCCTGTGGCTGTGCCTGCTGGGTGTAATGGCGATGGTCATGCTATTTGAATGCCGCGCCCGCTATCTCTATGCCAACGTGCCCATCTTTATCCTGGCGGCGGTTCTGGGTGCCCGCAGCCTCGCTGCCCGCGTGCGCGGGCGATGATAGATTCCCGACAGATACAGCGCGCGGCAGACGGCCGATAAAGCCGTCTGCCGCGCGTTCTGCGTTGTTTCCTTACCCCTTTACCTGTTTGGCAAAGCTATCCTTGAGGCCCACCACGCGATTAAAGACAGGCCGCTCATCTGTGGAGTCGGGGTCTTTGCAGAAGTAGCCCATGCGCAGGAACTGGAAGGTATCGCCTACCTGCGCATCCCGAAGGAAGCGCTCGGCGTAGCCATGGCATACCTCCAGGCTGTCGGGGTTGAGCTTCTTGAGGAAATCGGTCTTGAGGGTTGCGCTGCTCACCGGCGCCGCCTCGGCGCCTTCGGCCTCGGCCTGCGCCTCAGCGTCGGCCTCAGCCTCTTCCTTGGCAAGCGCTTCCTCGTCCATGAGCAGCGGCTCATAGAGGCGTGCCTCCACGGGGATGCAGTCCTCGGCGCTGACCCAGTGCAGGGTGCCCTTGACCTTGCGGTTTGCGCCCTCGGTTCCGTTGCGGGTGTCCATGTCCACAGTGCACAGAACCGCCGTCACATTGCCCTGCCCGTCCTTTTCGCACCCGTCGCAGCGGATGATATAGGCGCCCTTGAGACGCGCCTCGTTGCCGGGATAGAGGCGGAAGTACTTCTTGGGCGGATTCTCCATGAAGTCCTCGCGCTCGATATAGATCTCGCGGGTAAGCACGGTCTTGTGCGTGCCCATTTCGGGATGGTTCGGATGGTTTTCCATATCCAGCTCGTCACGCTTGTCCGCGGGCCAGTTGGTCAGGATCACCTTCAGGGGCCGGAGCACGGCCATGGCACGAGGCACCTTTTCGCCCAGGTCCTCGCGCACACAGTGCTCCAGCAGAGCCAGATCAACGGTGCTGTCGGCCTTGGCCACGCCGATGCGGTCGATGAAATCGCGGATGCTCTCCGGCGTATAGCCCCGGCGGCGCATCGCGCACAGCGTAGGCATGCGGGGATCGTCCCAGCCGGATACGTAGCCGCCCTCCACCAGCATGCGCAGATACCGCTTGGACATGATGGTGCGGGTCAGGTTCAGGCGGCTGAACTCGATCTGGCGGGGACGGGAGGGCAGCATGTTGGACGCATGCTCCACCACCCAGTCATACAGGGGGCGGTGATCCTCATACTCCAGCGAGCACAGGCTGTGGGTGATGCCCTCCAGCGCATCGCCGATGGGATGGGCGAAGTCATACATGGGGTAGATGCACCACGTCTTGCCCGTGCGGTGATGTTCCTTGAAGAGGATGCGGTACATGGCCGGGTCGCGCATGTTGATGTTGGGGCTGGCCATGTCGATCTTCATGCGCAGGATCATGCTGCCCTCGGGATGCTTGCCCGCCTTCATCTCCTCGAACAGGCGCAGGCTTTCCTCCACGGGGCGGTCCCGATAGGGGCTGTTCCTGCCAGGCCGGGTGAGGGTGCCGCGGTAGAGGCGCACCTCTTCCGGCGAGAGTTCACACACGTAGGCGAGCCCGCGCTTGATCCAGTCCACGGCGATATCATAGCACTGCTGATAGTACTCGCTGGCGAAAAACAGCCCGCCCTTCCAGTCAAATCCCAGCCAGCGGATGTCGGCCATGATGCCGTCCACGTATTCCGTCTCTTCCTTGGCGGGGTTGGTATCGTCAAAGCGCAGGTTGGTCACGCCGCCGAAGTGCTCGGCGGTCAGAAAATCAGCCACCAGTGCCTTGCAATGTCCGATGTGCAGGTAACCGTTGGGTTCCGGGGGAAAGCGCGTGTGCACGCTTTGATAGCGCCCGCTCCGTAAATCTTCCTGTACGGCGTCCCAGATGAAGTTTGTTTTGACTGTTTCCATGACTCGCGCCTTCCTTTCCATCATGTTTCCAGGCGGAACAATGCCGCCGGTTCGCATCATTATAGAACGAAACAGCGGCTTTGGCAAGCCTGTATGGCCTGAAAATGCCGGTTTTCCGGCACTTTCGGGGATGAAGCCGCCCTATTTTGTCCCAAGGAACGCTTCGATACGCTCCCGCGCGGCCCGCGCGTCGGCCCGACCCAGTTGGTACTGTGCCTCCAGCACCTCCGGATTCTTTTCTACCCGCCCGATGGGAATGCGGCGGGAGGGGCACAGCACCAGGGCGCGCCCCTCGGCCTGGGCCTGACCGGCATAGGCCAGCGAGGCGTTGTACACCTCATGCCTTCGCTCGCAGGCCCTGACAAAGGCGGGGTAGTGGCGGTAACGCACGCGCATGAGCGCGAGTGACCGGTCCGGCCGCTTGACGAAGCCCTCCGGCTGCGTGCGCACCACGAGGCACCGCGTGTACCCCATGTCCTCGAAGCGTTTCAGCGGAATGGAATCTGCCGTTCCGCCGTCCAGATAGCGCCGTCCCTCCCACTCAACGATGGTGGACACCAGCGGCATGGACGAGCTGGCCCTAAGGGCTTCCAGCAGGGCATGCGCGTCCGGCTTTCCGTCCAGGCACACCGCCTCGCCCGTTTCCACATCGGTAGCCAGGGCGTAGAAGCGCACAGGGCTCCTGAAAAACGCGTCGAAATCAAAAGGGTCCAACCGGTAGGGCAATTCCTCGTAGCTGAAGACGCGGCCCACCAGGTCGCCCGTGAGCAGCATGGATCGCAGGCTCATGAAACGCCAGTTGCGGCAATATTTCTTGGTGTAGCGAATGTTTCGCCCCTGCTGACCGGAGACGAAGCTCGCCCCGTGGATGGCGCCTGCCGATACGCCCAGAATCCCGTCGGGCGCCAGCCCCCAGTCCATCAGTTCATCCAGCACCCCGGCGGTATAGATGCCGCGCATGCCGCCGCCCTCCAGCACAAAGCCTGTCCGCTCCATGACAAACGCTTCCTCTCCACATTGGGATGCGTCCATTATAGCACGGGGCGGCAAGGGGGAAGCTCAGGGAAAATACGCATCCGGGCCCAGCCACAGCGCGACATCCTCCCGGCGCAGATATCCATAGATTCCCGGCTGGTTCAGGGATCCATCCAAATCATCCCGGGGCAAGAACACGTGCAGCCAGCCGTCCTCTGTTTCGGCCAGCACGCGCATGCGCCGTCCCGCTTCCGCAACGCACAGTGCGCCGCCGCCATCCATGTCCGTCACCACTGATCTGCCGGCCACTGCCGTCACCACCGGACACGGGCTGGAAGCCCGATAAACAAACTCCGCCCAGTCCTCAGGGAAGGAAACATATCTTCCGCTGACATAACCCTGCGTGCCGCCTACCTGCACATGATACCAAGGGACCTCCGTGCCCGGCTTCTGGTCCAGCACCTGCGCCAGCGCCACATGATACCTTCCCAGGCTGAGTGAGCTGGAGGTAGCCTCGCTGCGCAGATTCACGCCCCAGATGAGGCACAGGTCCGTCCCCGCAAGCGCCGCGCGGTGCTCCTCCTCCAACCGGCGGGCCCCATCAGCCGTGATGGGCAGGCTGTCCAGCCGCGTTTGCTCTGCGAGCCACGTCTTGACCGGCACGCAGAATCGCTCGCCGTCTGTCTCTATCTCTCCATTCCAGGCAAAAACCGTGCGCCGGCCATCCGTATCCGTATGCTCCACGGCCTGCCATCCGCTGACCACGTGGCAGCCGAAGCGCCAGCGCCACTCTCCGCCCTCCGCAGGAAGCAGCAGCTCAAAGCCGCAAAGCCGCGTGTCCTCATCCCACAGGGGATGCACGGCACACCCCTCGCCCAGCGGCAGGCCCAGGGCGCCGAAATCTTCCACGCGCGCATTACTGCCGCCCGGCTCACAGCGCAAGCCCACCAGCGCATACGCGCCGCCTCGCTCCACCACCATCAGTGCGCTGCTCGTCCACGGCAGGCCGGCGATATCCGTGCTCCCGGCCATCGCTTCCTGCTCCAGCGCTGCGCCGCATACGCAGCGCGCGTCGCCCAGGCCGTGTCCGTTCATGAGGTCGCGTATGGCCTGCGGCGCCTCTGCAAAGGTGACAAGCGTCTCCCGTATCCTGCCGTTCTCCGTGACGGTCTGCCTCACCGTCTGCCCGCATGCCACGGCAGGCAGCGCGAGCACCAGCAGCATCAACACCGCTTTGACAAACACACGCTTCATGCTGTTTCCCCCCCTGATGATTTTTCTCTTCCGGTCCGGCGGGGACGCGCCGCAGCCTCTCCCCCACGCTGTTTGTTTTTTATTCCAAAAATACCAACGAAAAAAAAGGCCAATGCCTTCCCCCACATTTTTGTATTTTCCTTGACAATTTCCGTCATACCTGCTAGGCTTGTGCACAGCGTACAAATCAAGACACAAAGGAGACGATTCCCATTCTGGACATCATTACGTCCGTCAATCAGGCGGTCAACGATTTCGTGTGGGGCGTTCCGGCCATGGTGTGCATTCTCGGTGTGGGACTGTACCTGAGCCTGCGTACCCGCTTTTTGCAGATTCGCAAATTCCCTCTGGCCATCCGGTCCACGCTGGGGCGCATGTTCCAGAAAAAAACCGCGCAGGACGGGGCCATGACCCCCTTCCAGGCCGTGTGTACGGCGCTGGCGGCCACGGTGGGCACGGGCAACATCGCGGGCGTGGCCGGCGCCATCGCCATCGGCGGGCCGGGCGCGGTATTCTGGATGTGGATCAGCGCCCTGCTGGGCATGTGCACCAAGTTTGCCGAGGTGACGCTGGCCGTGCATTTCCGGGAGCGCAACGCCCAGGGCGACTATGTGGGCGGCCCCATGTACTACATCAAAAACGGTCTGAGCCGGCGCTGGTACTGGCTGGCGGTGCTCTATTCCGTCTTCGGCGTCTTTACGGTGTTCGGAACCGGCAACGCCACGCAGGTCAACACCATCACCGCCTCGATCAACACGGCGCTGAGCAGCTACGGGATGCTTCCCGCAGATGCGGTCACGCTATGCCGCTGGATCATCGGCGTATCCATCGCGTTGATTCTGATGCTGGTGCTGCTGGGTGGCATCAAGCGCATCGGCCGCGTGACGGAAAGACTCGTGCCCTTCATGGCGCTGCTGTATGTGGTGCTGGCGCTGGGCGTGGTGGTTCTCAACGCCGGGCGCATCCCGGCGGTGCTGGGGGCCATCGTCACAGGCGCCTTTTCGCCCATGGCCGTCACCGGCGGAATCGTAGGCAGCTTCTTCACCAGCATGCAAAAAGGCGTGGCGCGCGGCATTTTCTCCAACGAGGCGGGCCTTGGCACGGGCTCCATCGCCCATGCCTGCGCCGACACCCAGGAGCCGGTGCGGCAGGGCCTGTTTGGTATCTTTGAGGTCTTTGCCGATACCGTCGTGATCTGTACCCTTACCGCGCTGGTCATTCTGCTCAGCGGCGTGCCCGTTGCCTACGGCCAGGCCGCGGGCGCGGAGCTGACCATCAGCGGCTTTGTGGCCACGTACGGCAACTGGGTCACCATCTTTACCGCTGTGGCCATGTGCTGCTTCGCCTTTTCCACCATCATCGGCTGGGGGCTCTACGGCGCGCGCTGCGTGGAATTTCTGTTCTCCTCGCGGGCTATCGCGCCGTTCATGGTGGTCTACTCCCTGGTGGCCATTCTCGGCGCAACAGCGGACCTGGGCCTTTTATGGAGCATCGCGGAGACCTTCAACGGCCTGATGTCCATTCCCAACCTGATCGCGCTGTTTCTGCTATCCGGCACGCTGCTGCGCCTCGTGCGCGGCGCGCTGGATGGGGGCCGCGCGCCCAGGGGGCGGGCATGAGATTTTTGGGCTTGCTTTTTCCATAGGATAATGCTAATATAATATGTCGATATTCGCCAAGGAGGGAACCCCTGATGACCGTGCTTCACTGGATTGTTGGCATCCTGCTTTTGATATCTGCCCTTGTGATGATTGTGACCGTGCTTTTGCAAAGCAGCGAGCGCAGCGGCCTGGGCGCCATCAGCGGCGCGGCCGAAACCTTTTTCGGCAAGAACAAGGCCAAGGGCATGGACGCCAAGCTGGCGCTGATTACCAAAATCTGCGCGATCGTGTTCGTGGTGCTGTCCATTGTGATGATGTTTTTGGGCTGATGCCCTGAGGCACGCAAAAGGCGGTCCCCCGCAGGTGCTGGAATACGCCCGGATGGCCGTGACCGAAGAGAACGTGGCCCTGCTGGCGCA